>NZ_JABEMA010000038.1 GCF_013004605.1 Pseudokineococcus marinus | reverse complement strand
GGCCGACGTCAGACGTCAGACAGCCGGCGGTCGCGCGTCGCGGCGCGCTGGGAGGCCGTCGCCGCGGCGAAGGTCGCGCCCGCCGCGGGCTCGCCCTCCAGGGCCGCCGCGAGGTCGGCGGGGACCTCGACGACCCGCTCGGCGGTGTCGAGCTCGAGGTCGACCTCGACCTCGTCGCCGGCCGCGAGCCCGGCGGCGGCACGGTGCTCGGCGGACAGGGGCAGCAGCTCCTGCCCGCCCATGGTGCCGACCGTCGTGCGGTAGGTGTGCCCGCCGAGGGTGACGACGACGGCGGGGCGCCCCCCACCGCCCAGCGCCTCCACCACCTCCGGCGGGACGGGCACGCCGGTGGCGGTGCGGCCGTGCTGCTCGACCCGGCTCCGGAACCTCATGGCCGGAGCATGGCTTAGCGGGCCCTTCGGCGAGAGGTCGTCCCCTCTGACGTGCGGCGCCGGGCGCCGGGTCCGACGTCCCGCAGGTCGGGCGCGGCGCCGGAGCGGTGCGACGTCGGACCCGGCACCGGACGTCGGACCCGAGGTGGGCCCCGTCGGAGGTGCTGGTGCCGAGGTGCTGGAGCCGAGGTGCTGGGGCCGAGGTGAGAGGGCCGGGGGGTCAGGGCCGGAAGACCGCGCGCACGCAGCCGTCCTCCTTCTCCTTGAAGAGGCGGTAGCCCTCGACCGACTCCTCGAGCGGCATCGTGTGGGTCGCGAGCGGCGTCGGGTCGATGCGGCCGGCCTGCACGTGCTCGAGCATCGCCGCCATGTGGGTCTGGCCGAACTGCTGGGCCGAGCGGATCGTCAGGCCCTTGTTCGTCACCATCGCCATGGGGAAGGAGTCGGTGAGGCCGTAGACGCCGAGGACGGAGACGACCCCGCCCTTCCGGCACGCCATGATCGCCTCGCGCAGCGGCGTCGCCCGGTCCGTCGAGGCGCGCACGGCCTGCTTGGCCCGGTCGACGACGTGCTGGACGCCGGTCCCGTGTCCCTCCATGCCCACGGCCTCGACGACGGCGTCCGGCCCGCGGCCGCCCGTCATCTCCCGCAGCGCCTCCTGGACGGAGTCGACGGCCGTGTAGTCGACGACCTCCGACCCTTGAGCGCGGGCGAGGTCGAGCCGCTCCGGCAGCCGGTCGACGACGATCGTGCGCCCGGCCCCGAGCGCGCGGGCGCTGGCCGCGGCCATGAGCCCGACGCCGCCGGCCCCGAAGACGGCGACGGTGTCGCCCGGCTGCACGTCGCAGAAGACGGCGCCCGTGTACCCCGTCGCGAGGGCGTCGGAGGCGAAGAGCGCCTGCACGTCGGTGACGTCGTCCGGCACCGTGAAGCAGTTGACGTCGCCGAAGGGCACTCGGACGTACTCGGCGTGCGAGCCCTGGTAGCCGCCGAAGGGGTGGGTGTAGCCGTAGATGCCGCCGCCGGGGTAGCCGAGCACCGGCTGCTGCAGGGCGGCGTTGGGGTTCGTCGTGTCGCACAGCGACGGCATGCCGCGCGAGCAGTACCAGCACTCCCCGCACGAGACGAAGGAGGGCACGGTCACCCGGTCGCCGACCTTCGTCCGGCTCACCTGCGAGCCCACCTCGACGACCTCGCCCATGAACTCGTGGCCGAAGACGTCGCCGGGGCGCATGCCGGGCAGGTAGCCGTCGATGAAGTGGAGGTCCGAGCCGCAGGTCACGGTCAGGCCGACCCGCAGCACGACGTCGTGCGGGTTGATGAGCGTGGGGTCGTCGACGGTCTCGACCGCCAGGTCGTTGACGCCGTTCCAGACGAGGGCGCGCATGTCAGCTCCTGCAGGTCGAGGTGGGGGCGGTGGGCGTCGCGGCGCGGGTGGGGCGTGCGCCGGTCACCGGTCGGCGCTCCGGCCGGAGGGCTGGGGGGTGATGGTCGGGACCTCGCCCGTCATGAGCAGGGCGCGGGCCCGGTAGCCCAGGGTCAGCGCCATCGCCCCGGCCGCGAGGTCGGGGACGGGCAGGTCGAGGCGGACCACCTGCTCGGTGCCGAGGTCCTGCGGCGCCTCCCGCAGGACCACGACGAGCTCGCTCGCCGCCTCGGAGGCGTCGGCGGGATCGCTCCACCGGAGGACGACCGACGAGCCCGGGAAGGCCGTCGACGGGCCGCCCTCCTCGAGCGTCGTGCGCCACTCGACCGGCTCGTCCGAGCCCGGCCGCGCCAGGCGCCACGTCCAGCGGTCGCCGTCGGCCTCGACCGTCCCGGCGTCACCGAGCGCCTGGCGGACGGCGGCGGGGTCGCGCCACAGCGCCGCGACGTCGTCGACGGGCCGGCCGACGGTCAGGGTCTGCTGGGCGCCGGACGAGCGCCGTCCGACGACCTCCCCCACCTTCCCCGCGACCCCCTGGACGGCGCCTCGCACGGCGCTCGCGATCGTGTCCCTCGGTCCGCTCACGGGTTCCTCCTCGCGTTGCGGGCGCCGGTCGGCGCCCTGTCGGCGTGCTGGGTCAGGCGGCGGCCGCGGCCAGCAGGCCGTCGACGTCGCGGGCGTCGCGCAGGGACGAGCGCCCGGCCTCCCACGACGCGAGGAGGTGGTCCCCCGCCACGCCGTCGAGCGCCATGACGACGGACGCACCGAGCAGGACGTCGTCGGTGCGGTCGGGGTGCTGGCGGGCGAAGCCGCCGGCCAGGTCGTGGGCCGCGATCTGCTCGTGGACGGCGTCGGCCTCGACGTGCTCGTCGAAGAACCACGTCGCGTCGCGGTCGAAGCCGAGGCGCCGCATGCCCGCGCCGTAGCGGCGGTTGGGCAGCGACGACGTCATCTCGAAGGCGGCGAGGTGGCCGACGACGGCGCCGACGAGCCGTCGGTTGAGGCCGAACAGCGCCATCGCCGTGGAGCTGACCAGCGTCGTCGCCGGCACCTCGTCGACGTAGGCGCCGTAGGTGTCGTCGAGCCCGAGGGCGCGCATCGTGCGGGCGAAGAGGGCCGCGTGCATGCGGTCGGGGCGTCCACCGCCGTACTCGTCGGCCTGGATCTCCACCATGGCCGCCTTCACCGGGCCCTCGAGGCGGGGGATGGCCCAGGTGTGGGGGTCCGCCTCCTTGAGGTGGTAGACGGACCGGTGGACCATGAGCTCGCGGAAGTGGTCGAGCGTCGCGCGCCGGGCCAGGTGCGTCGACAGCCCACCGGGCCCCTCCTCGGCCGTGAGGGCGAAGAGGGCCTCGGGCACCTCCTCGGGCGCCACGCCCGTCGGCGCCGGGACGACCTCCCGCAGAGCGGCTTCCAGCGCGCCCTCGAGCAACTGCCGGGCGGCGACGACGTCGAGGTCCCACTCGAAGCGGTCGCCGGCCCCGCCGAAGCCGCGGAAGGACAGCTCCTGCAGCGTCCACAGGGCGAGCTGCAGGTCCTCGTCGCGGATCACCTCGTCCGCCGCGAGCGCGCGACGGTCCAGCTCGGCGGCGGTCGTGCGGCGCAGGTCGGCGGGCGTCGTGGGCCCGCCCGCGAGGACGTCGACGACGGCCTCCGACACCGGCCCCCGGCCGGCGGGCAGCCCGACGGGGGCGCCTGTGGTGCGGACGGACGGTCCTGCGGCCGTGCTGCGGTCGGTCGTGCTGGTCGTGCTCGTCATCTCCGGCTCCCCGGCTCGCGGTGCGTGCCGCCGTCGCTCACGCTCGGGCGGTGGTCTCCTCCTCCCGCCCCCCGCTCGCCACCGTCCCCGCTGCGCGGGAGGACGAGGACGGGCCGAGGACGACGTCCCGGCAGGACGACGACGAGCTCCTCCCCCCGCCACCGGCCCGCGAGGCCCAGGACCCGGGAGGGGCCGGGGGCGCCACGATCACGGTGTGCCCCGACGGGCCCCTGCTCGTGCGCGGCGACGTCGACATCGTCGGCACGGACGGCGAGCCCGTGGAGCGCCGGCGGAGCACGGTGGCCCTGTGCCGGTGCGGTCGCTCCTCGATCGCCCCGTACTGCGACGGGAGCCACAAGGTGCGCAAGGGGCCGCGACGGGGCTGAGGCGCGTCGGCGGGGAGCAGGGCCGGGCACCGCGGCGACGTCGCGGGCGGACGTCGTCGGCCCTGGTCTGGACCTGGGCCCACCCTGCTCCGCGCGGGGGCGCCCCGCACCCCGAGGACGGGCACGGCCGCGTCGGTAGCCTCGCGGCCGGTCGGCGCCGCTCGGGAGCGGGCGCCTCGAGGACGGGAGGACCGGCGCGTGCGGGTCGTCTACAACAGCTTCAACGGGCGCTACGCCGACAGCCCGCGAGCGGTGCACGAGGCGCTGCTCGCGCGCGGCGACGGCACCGAGCACGTGTGGCTCCTCGACGAGCGGCACCGCGCGGGCTTCCCCGAGGGCGTCGCGACCGTCGGCGTCGGCACGCCCGCGGCGGAAGACGCCCTGCGGCGGGCCGACGTCGTCGTCGCCAACACCCACATGCCGCTGGACTGGGAGCCCACGCCCGGCTGCACCTACGTGCAGACCTGGCACGGCACCCCGCTGAAGCGCATCCACGGCGACGCGCACACCCAGTACGACGACGACCTCATGGCCCGCCTGCAGGCCGAGGTCGACCGGTGGAGCTGCCTCGTCGGCCCGGGCGCCGCCGGCAGCGAGCTGCTGCGCAGCGCCTTCCGCTACTCCGGGCCGGTGCTGAGCACGGGCTACCCGCGCAACGACGTCCTCCACGCGCCCGACGCCGGCGAGCGGCGCGCCGCCGTCCGGGCCCGCCTGGGGCTCGCCGAGGGCGAGCGGGCCGTCCTCTACGCCCCCACGTGGCGCGACGACGAGGACCTCGCCGAGCCCGGCGTCCCGCTCGGCCTCGACGCCGCCCGCCTCGCCGACCACCTCGGCGAGGGCTGGCGCGTGCTCATGCGGCTGCACTACTTCGTGCAGCGGGTCCCCGGCGTGGAGCACGAGCGGGTCCTCGACGTCGGCGGGCACCCCGACATCGCCGACCTGTACCTGGCGGCCGACGCCTTCGTCACCGACTACTCGTCGTCGCTCTTCGACGTCGCCCCGACGTCCCTGCCGGTCCTGCTCTACGCCTACGACCTCGAGCACTACCGCGACCGGCTGCGCGGCTTCTACCTCGACCTCGACGAGGAGTCCCCCGGCCCCGTGGTGCGCACGCAGGACGCGCTGGAGGACGCCCTCCTGTCCCTGCCCGCGGTGACGGACGCGTGGGCCGGGCGGCGCGCCGCCTTCGTGGAGCGCTGGTGCCCGCACGACGACGGCGGCGCGACGGCCCGCCTCCTCGAGGCGGCGCGGCTGTGAGCGGCCGTCCCCCGGGGCCGGAGCGGGCGGTGGGGCTGGCGGCCCGCCTGCCGCGGGGCGTCGGCCTGCCGGAGCGGCCCCTGCCGCCGTCCGGGCTCGGGGCCCGGCGCACCGCTGACGGGCTCGCCGTCACCGCCCTCGGCAGCGGCACCTGCCCCGCCTACCCGGTCGACGTCGAGCTGCAGCGCGGCGCGGGCGTGCGGGGGCGCGACCGGGTGCGTGTCGTGCTCGACGACGCCCACCCCGGGCAGCCGTGCACGCGCGACCTCGTGCCGACGACCCACGTCGTCGCGCTGCCCGAGGGGGCACCGGCCGCAGGGCACCTCGAGGTGCTCGTCGTGCTCGGCCCCGTCGAGGAGGTCGCCGTCGTCCACTGACGGCGGGCACCAGGGCCCTCGACCCGACATGCACGACGGCGCCGCCCCCGCAGGGGCGACGCCGTCGGTCGTGCGTGCGTGCGGCCGCCGGGCCGGCGCTGCTGCTCCGCGTCAGCGAGCCTGGGCCGCCGCGGCCTGCTCGGACTCGTGCTGCGCCAGGGCCTCGGCGTAGCGCTGCTTGACCTCGTCCATGTCGAGGCCGCGCAGCTGGCCGATGAGGTCCTCCAGCGCCGGCTGCGGCAGGGCGCCGGGCTGGCTGAAGACGGGGATGCCGTCGCGGTAGGCCACGAGCGTCGGGATCGACGTGATGCCGTACCGCGCCGCCAGCTCCTGCTCGGCCTCGGTGTCCACCTTCGCGAAGGTGATGTCCTCGTTGGCCTCGGAGGCCTTCTCGTACACCGGCGCGAAGCTGCGGCACGGGCCGCACCACTCCGCCCAGAAGTCGATGAGGACGATGCCGTCCTTGACGGTCTCGTCGTGCTGGTCCAGCGTCAGCTCGCGCGTCGTCATGGTGCGGACAACCCGCGGGCCGGCGCACGTGTTCCCCCGCTCGTGGGCACGGGAGAGCTGCAGGGCACGATCCGGTCACGACCGCAGGCCGATCTCCGACATCGATGGACGAGACGGGCACGGTGGGTGCATGTCCCTCCCCCCGCAGACCCTCTACTGCGTGCGGTGCGCCGACCTCGCCGTCCGCGACGCCTCCTCGCCGGAGCGCGACGGCGACCGGCCCGACCAGGTGCGCTTCGAGGCCACCGGGCCGGGCGAGGTCGCCGAGGTGCGCCCCGGCGTCTGGTCGGTGCCCCGCGCGGCCGTGCTGCGCGGCGGGGACGGCCTGTGCCTGGGCTGCGCGGCGGTGACGGCGCCGCGGCGCTGACGCGGCGTGGCCCGCGGCGCAGGCTCCCGGCTCCGGTCCGGGGCGGGCTGCTCGTGACCGAGGTGCGCGAAGACCTCCAGTGCGGGGCCCCCGTGGTCGATGCTGGACCCGCCAGCCGGCGCCAGGTCCTCGACCCCGCACCGGTCCCCGGGACCGTTGAGCAGCAGCGGCCCGGGCGTCCCGCGCTCGCGCGCGTGACGGGTCCGTTCCACCAGCCGGGGACGCCATGACCACCGAGCGCACCTCCCAGCGGCCCACCTCGCCCCCGTGGACCCGCCCCGCAGCCTCCGCCCGCGACCGCGACGACGCCGACGGCTGGTCCGCCGCCGAGCGCGCGGGCGTCCAGCGCGTCCTCGACCGCGTGCGCGCCCACCTCGGCGCCGAGATCGCGTGGGTCTCCGAGTTCACGGGCGCCCCGGCGGAGCGGTCGACGGGCGGCCGGGGCGACGGGTCGTGGGGCGGTCCGGAGGACGCGGCGGGGGGCGCACGCCAGGTCCTGCGCGCCGGCAGCGGCGACCTGACGTCGATGCGGGTCGCGGTCGGCGGCGGCACGAGCCTCGAGGGCTCGTTCTGCGTGCGCGTGCTCTCGGGCGCCCTCCCGCCCGTGGTGCCCGACGCCAGGCGCCACCCCGTGGCGCGCGACCTGGCCGTCACCGAGGACCTCGGCATCGGCTCCTACGTCGGGGCGCCCCTCCGCGCCGCCGACGGCACGCCCGTCGGGATGCTCTGCTGCCTCAGCCGGCACCCCGACCCCTCGCTCGACGCCGCGGCCGCCCGGGTGGCCGCGCTCGCGGCCGACCTCGTCGCCGACGTCCTCGCCTCGCCGGAGGCCGTCGAGCGGCGCGAGCGCGCCCGGCGCGACGAGCGCATCACCGGTGTGCTCGAGCGCGGCGCCCTGCGCACCGTCTTCCACCCCGTCGTGCGGGTCTCCGACCGGGGCGCCGTCGGCTACGAGGCCCTGACGCGGGTCGAGGACCCGGCGTTCCCCGGCCCGGCGCACGCCTTCGCCGCGGCCAGCGCCGCCGGCATCGGCGTCGAGCTGGAGCTGCTCGCGGCGCGCCGGGCGCTCGAGCACCTCGACAGGGTCCCCGCCGGGGCCTGGACCGGCGTCAACCTGTCGGCCGAGGCGCTCCTCGACCCGCGGGCGCTGGAGCTGCTGCTGCCCCTGGGGCACCGGCGGGTCGCCGTCGAGCTGACCGAGCACACGCAGGTGCCCGACTACGCCCGGCTCACCGCGGTGACCGACCGCCTCCGCGCCGCCCGCCTGCTGCTCGTCGTCGACGACGCGGGCGCCGGGTACGCCAGCCTGCGCCACGTCCTGCGCCTGCGTCCCGACGTCATCAAGCTCGACCTCGAGGTCGTGCGCGGCGTCGACGTCGACCCCGTCCACCGGGCCATGACCCGCTCGATGGTCGGCTTCGCCGCCGAGGCGGGGGCCGCGCTCGTCGCCGAGGGCGTGGAGACGGAGTCCGAGCACGCGGCGCTGGCCGCCCTCGGCGTCGCCCACGCCCAGGGGTACCTCTACGGGCGCCCGGGGCGGCTGCCGGGGGACGACGACGGCGCCGTGCCCGCGCCACGACCCGCGGGTTGAGCGGGCGCGAGGGGAGGCGTCCGGCGGCGGGACGGCGTCAGAACCAGGTGCGCCCGAGCACGGCGGCCGACGGGTCGTGCAGGAGCGCGCCGAGCCGCCGCGCCGCACCGGGGGTGCGCTCGTCGACGTCCCCGGCCGCGACGTGGCCGACGAGCGGCACCTGCCCGAGGACGACCGAGCCCAGGACGGCGACGGGCAGGACGACGTCGGGCTCGGCCGCCGTCGCCTCGACGTCGGCCGTGCCGTCCGCGCCCACCTCGAGGCGCCAGCGGCCGCCGGCGAGGCCGGCGTCGTCGCGGACCTCGAGGACGCAGGCGCCTGCGGTGGCGTAGCGGCGGGCGGTGAGCGCCGCCGGGACGTCGAGGACCCGCACCCAGTGGAAGTCGCTGCGCTCGTGCTGCCGGGCGGCCCGCTCGTCGACGAGCAGGTGGGGCAGCGGCTCGAGCGGGGACCGGAAGGGCGCGCTCGCGCCCACGACGAGGTCGAGGTCGGCGAGGTGGCGCCACAGCGCCGTCGTCGCGTCCGGGCCGTCGGCGAGGAGGTCCAGCACCTCGGCGGTCGTCGCCGGGCGCCGGGCCTCCTCCCGCTCGACGGCGCGGTAGCGCAGGACCCCCACGACCCGGCCCACGTCGTCGCGCGCGACGACGGCCGGCCGCTGCAGGTGCGGGTCGGTGCCGCTGCCGTCGTCCTCCAGCCCGAGGGCCAGGCGCCACCACCGGGGGTCGCGCGGCGTGGCGCCCGGCGAGCGGGCGGCGAGCCGGTCGTGCAGCGGGACGGCGAGGTCGACGAGGTCGGCGTCCTCCGCCAGCTCGAGGGAGACGCGCCCCTCGCGCACCGGGTCGCCGCGGAAGCGCGCCCCCCGCGCGTCGAGGGTCCAGCGGCAGGCCTCGGTGGCCGCGCCGAAGCCGAAGCGGCCGTAGATCGGCGCCTCGGCGGCGATGAGCACGGCGAGCGCGTCCCCCCGCTCGCGCGCCTCCTGGAGGTCGGTGGCCATGAGGCAGCTCAGCAGCCCCCGGCGCCGGTGGGTGGCCGCCACGACGACGGAGCTGACGGCCTGGGCCAGCGCACTCCCTCCCGGGACGGGCAGGTCGACGCCGTAGGAGCGGAACGTGGCGACGACGCGGCCGGCGTCCACCGCCACGCGGCGGCGGTGCCCGGCCATGGCGCGCCGTCGGGACTCGACCGCCGCGGGCGTGGCGCGCCGCGCCTCGAGGAAGCCCCGGCGGCCCAGGGCCACCCACTGCTCGTGCTCGTCCTCGTGCATGTCGCGGAGCTCGAACCCGTCCGCGCGCCGCTCGGTCCCCTCGCCGCTCACGCCCGCGACGCTAGCGACCCGGGCGACGGTCGACCCCCGTCCCGTCGTGGGGGCCGGCGCACGTCCTCGCCCGGGGAGATGTTTCGACGCTCAACTAGGCCGTCCGGGGGGAGTGGCGGCGGCAGCGGGCTCGAGGCGGCGCGGGGTGGTCAGGGCGCCGGGGCCGAGCGCCGACAGAGCACGAGACGCCTTCGACGACAGGAGCACCGCCGTGTTCGGCAGGTCCACCACGCCCGCCCCCCGCCTCCGCGAGGAGGTGGAGGCCCTCCAGGCCGACGTCACCGCGCTCACCGAGGTCGTCCGCGCCGTCGGCGAGGCCGACTCCCCGGCGGCCGCCGTCGGCGCCGCGCTCGAGGCGGTGCGGGAGCGCTTCGGCTGGGCCTACGCGTCGTACTGGGCGCTCGACCCCGGGGCCGGCGTCCTGCGCTTCGCGCAGGAGAGCGGCAGCGCCGGCAGCGAGTTCCGCGAGGTCACGCGGGCCGCGTCCTTCGCCGAGGGCGTCGGCCTCTCCGGTCGCGCCTGGCGGCGGCGCGAGCTCGTCGTCGTCGAGGACCTGTCCGAGCTCGCCGACTGCGTGCGCGCGGACGCCGCGGGCCGCGCCGGCGTGCGCAGCGGCGTCTGCTTCCCCGTGCTCGAGGGCGGGCGGGTGGTCGGGACGATGGACTTCTTCACGACCGAGCGCCTCTCCCCCTCCCCGGGTCGTCTCGCCGTGCTGCGCTCCGTCGCCATCCTCGTCTCCGCGGCGCTGGAGCGGCTCGAGGAGGCCGTGCGCCAGGAGCGCTCCGCCCAGGACGTCGCCGCCGTCTCGACGGTGCTGCGGGAGCTCACCGCGGCGCGCGACGCGGAGGCCGCCCTCAGCGCGGCGCTCGACACCGTCCGCCGCGAGTTCGGCTGGCAGTACGGCTCCTTCTGGCGCCTCGACGAGGCCGCGCAGGTCCTGCGCTTCGCCCAGGAGTCCGGCGACGCCGGCGCCGAGTTCCGCCAGGTCACGCTCGCGGCGTCCTTCGCCCGCGGTGTCGGCCTCTCCGGCCGGGCCTGGGACCGGGGCGACCTCGTCTTCGTCGAGGACCTCGGCGAGCTCGCCGACTGCGTGCGCGCCCCCGCGGCGCAGCGGGCCGGCGTGCGGTCAGGGGTGTGCCTGCCCGTCGTCGTGGGAGGCCGCCTGGTGGGGACGATGGACTTCTTCGCCACCCGCACCCTGACCCTCTCCGACAGCCGGACGAGCTCGCTGCGCAGCACCGCCTTCCTCGTCGGCCAGGCGCTCGAGCGCCTCGGCGCCCAGGAGCGCCTGCGGACGGCGGGCGAGGAGCTGCTCACCTCCATCGGCGAGGTCGAGCGCGGCGTCGTCACGGCCACGGACGTCGCCACCCGCTCCGGCGCCCTCACCGTGGAGGCCGACGCCCAGGTGGACGCGCTCGGCCGGGCCAGCGCCGAGATCACCGACGTCGTGGCGGCCATCACGGCCATCGCCGCCCAGACGAAGCTCCTGGCCCTGAACGCCACCATCGAGGCCGCCCGCGCCGGCGAGGCCGGGCGCGGCTTCGCCGTCGTCGCCGGCGAGGTCAAGAGCCTGTCGGGGGAGACCGAGCGGGCGACCCACGACGTCGACGAGCGCGTGCGGAGCATCCAGGAGCGGGTCGACGCCGTCACGACGTCGCTCGCCGGCATCAGCGCCGCCGTCGGCGAGCTGAACGAGGTCCAGACGATGATCGGCGGCGTCCTCACCGAGCAGCTGGCGGTGACGCGCGCCATCCTCGGCTGACGAGGCCGGACGCCCCCTCTGAGCCGAGACGCGTTCCGCCCCAACGGCTCACCGGGTCGCCGTCCCGGGCTGTCCTCGACCGTGTTGTCGGGGTCGGTCGCGCTCACTAACGTGACCCGCGATCCGGCGCTCCCAAGACCCCGCTGCGCCTGCCGATGTCCCGCACCGCTCACCGCGGAAGACCGGGTTCGCACCCCCCTTCGACAGGAGCTGCCATGCGCAACCCCCTACGCCCACGCGCCCGCGTCGGCCTCGCCGCCGCCTCGGCCCTCGTGGTCGCCGCCGGCCTCACCGCCTGCGGCGCCGGCTCGCGCACCGGGGCCGAGACCGCCGCCCAGGTGGACTGCCCGGTCGAGGTCGACTCGCCGACCACCGTCAACGTCCTGGCCTACAACTCCTCGGCCATCGACCCGTACACCAACGCGATGGTCCGCAGCTGCACGCAGGGCGACCTCACGGTGGAGCACGAGCCCATCGACTTCGCCGGCCAGACGCAGCGCACCACGGCGACCCTGGCGGGCGAGGAGGGCACGTACGACGTCCTCGAGACCTACGGCTACATCATCCCGCAGCTCGCCGCGGACGAGTCGCTCGTGCCGCTCGACGACCTCGTCGACACCTACGGCGAGGAGTACGGGCTCGACAGCCTCAACGAGGGCATGCGCGAGGCGATGAGCTACGACGGCTCGCTGTACGCCATCCCCATGCAGGCGCAGATGTTCCTCATGGCCTACCGCCAGGACGTCTTCGACGAGCTCGGGCTCGAGCCGCCGACGACCTTCGAGGAGCTCCGCCAGGTCTCGCAGGCCATCCAGGACGCGGGCGACTTCGAGTACCCGCTCGCGCTGCCGTGGCTCGCCAGCGGCGACATCACGACCGCCTACGACGCGGCCCTGGGCTCCCTCGGCGTCGACTACGTCGACCCGGAGACGATGGAGCCGAACTTCGACACCCCCGAGGCCGCGCAGGCCCTCGAGGAGATGCAGTCGCTGGTCCCCTTCATGGACCCGCAGGTGACGACGTTCGACCAGCCCGCCGTGCAGCAGCAGATGTACAACGGCGACGCCGCCATCGCCATCATGTTCTCGGGCCGCATGAGCGACCTCGCCAACGAGGAGAACACGCAGTACGCGGCCGACTTCGGCTTCGCCCCGCCGCCCTCGGTGGAGGCGGACGGCCCGCAGTTCAGCGCGCTGTCGGTCGACGGCTGGTCCATCCCGTCCAACTCCGCGGTCGACGACGACGTCCTCTTCCAGGTCATCGCCACGTCGGTGTCCGAGGACGCCTCCGAGGCCTCGCTGCCGGCGGCCTACCCCGCCCGCGACGGCGTCGCCGACAGCTCGGACTCGCCGATCATCGAGGCGGCCAGCGAGGCCATCGACAACGCCCCGCCGGCCGAGCCCTTCCCGTGGACCGCGCCCATCTCCAACGAGACGCGGCCCGTCATCGCCGAGGTCGTCCTCGGGCAGACCTCCGTCGAGGACGCGACGGCGCGCATGCAGCAGATCGCCACGGACGTCCTGGCGCAGTACTCCTGAGCCCACCGCGGGGGCCGGGCCGGCAGCGGCCGGTCCGGCCCCCGCGGCGAGCCCGGAGCCGGTGCCCGCACCGCCTCCTCCCCGCCGCCCCGCCCGCCGGGGCCGCCCCCTCTCCCGAGCCGCCCGTCTGCGTCCTCCTCGTGGGCTGCTCTCCTCCTGGGCTCCCTCCGGGCCGACCGACGTCGGCCCCGAGCCCCCTCCGCCGCCCGAGGAGCCGCTGTGCGCAGACGTGACTACGCCCTGCTCGTGAGCCCGAGCGTCATCGTGATGTTCGCGCTGCTGGTCGTCCCGCTCGTCCGGACCGTCCAGTGGAGCTTCCAGCAGGTCCGCTACGGCCAGCCGGGCACCTTCATCGGCCTGGACAACTACCGCGAGGCCTTCTCCGACCCGCGGTTCCTCTCCGCCGTGTCCTTCACGGTCGTCATCACGGTGACGACCGTGACGGTGCTCGTGCTCGGCGGCTACGTGCTCGCCGTCCTCGTGAACCGCCTGGGACGCCGCACCCGCCCCTTCGTCCTGGGCCTGCTGCTCGTGCCCTACGTCGTGCCGGGGCTCGTCGGCGGCACGATGTTCTCCTGGCTGTTCAACGACAACTTCGGCGGCGTCGTCAACCAGGTCATCCGCGCGCTGGGCCTCCCGCAGGTGCTGTGGTTCACCGAGACGTGGGCCAACCGCGGGCTCGTCGGCGCGTCCGTCATCTGGTTCCTGCTGCCCTTCGCCATGCTCGTCATGCTCGCGGGCCTGCAGGGGGTGCCGACGGAGCTGCTCGAGTCGGCGCGCATGGACGGCGCCGGCACGCTCCGCACCCACTGGAGCGTCATCGCCCCGAGCATCCGCGGGGTCATCGGCTTCGTCGCCCTGATCTGCATCATGGACGTGCTCCGCCTCTTCGACCAGCTCATCCCGCTGTCGCCGCAGGCCGTGCAGATCGGCAACGAGTCGCTCGTGCTCTACATCTACAACCAGGCCTTCCTCGACGGCGGCCAGCGCCTCGGGCTCGGCAGCGCGATGAACGTCCTCCTCATCGTCCTCATCGTCATCATGCTGCTGCCCTTCATCCGCGACACCGCACGAGAGGGGCGCAACGCGTGAGCGACCAGAGCACCGTCGACCCGGAGGCCGTCGAGCGGCCCACGACCACCCGCGGCGCGGACGCCGGGCGGGGCGAGATGTACCGCCGGCCCCGCGGGCCGCGCACCTCGCGCATCGGGGGGCTCGTCGCCGGCGTCGTCCTGGCGGTCGTGTGCGTCGTCATGCTGAGCCCGGTGCTGTGGACGGCCTTCTCGGTCATCAAGCCGACGAGCGTGGCCTTCCTCAACCCGCCGACGTTCACCTTCACCCCGACGTTCGACGCCTTCGTCAACCTCTGGCAGACGACGAACTTCTACCAGTACCTCATCAACACAGCGCTCGTCGCCGTCATCTCGACGGCCATCGCGCTCGTCATCGGGCTCCCGGCGGCCTACGCCCTCTCCCGATCCCCGAGTTGGGTGTCCGTCGCCCTCCTCGTGGCGGCGCTCGTCTTCCGCGCCCTGCCCCGCACCGCCGTCGTGCTGCCGATGTACGAGATCGCGCGGACGCTCGGCATCTACGACACGCGGATCGCCCTGGCGCTGGCGCTCGTCGCCATCAACCAGCCGTTCTCCATCTGGCTGCTGCGCAACTTCTTCGCCGCCATCCCGCGCGAGATCGACGAGGCGGCCATGATCGACGGCTGCACCCGCCTGTCCCTGCTGCGGCGCGTGATCATCCCGCTCATGGGCCCGGGCATCATCACGGCGGCGCTCTTCATGTTCCTCTTCGCCTTCCAGGAGTACCTGACGGCGGTCGTGCTGACCGACGTCAACAGCGCCACCGTCCCGGTCTTCATCGCGACCCAGCTCGGCCAGACCCTCCCGCTGCTCCAGCAGGCCGGGGCGGCGTCGCTGCTGCTGACAGCGCCCGTGTTCGTCTTCGCCTTCATCGCCCAGCGGTACCTCATCGCCGGGCTGAACGCGGGGTCGGTCAAGGGCTGAGGCCGGCTCCGCTCGACGTCGGGCACGGCCCGAGGCCGGACGGGTCTGACGTCGGGCGGGTCTGACGTCGGGCGGGCCGGGCCTCAGGCGAGGCGCGCGACGGCCCCCAGCTGCTCGGCCATGGCGGCCGCCTCGGACGTGGCACCCGCCATGGCCTGCTGCGCCTGGGCGGTGGCCGCGGACTGCTCGTCGACGGCCGCCGCGATGGTCGCCTGTGCGGCCACGACGCCGCCGACGACGCCCTGGATGCCCTCGAGCGTCCGGGCCGCCGCGGCGACGTCGCCGCGCACCGTCTCGACGACGGCGCTGATGCTCTCGGTGGCGCGCGAGGTCTCCTGCGCCAGCTCCTTCACCTCGCCGGCGACGACGGCGAAGCCGCGCCCTGCGGACCCGGCGCGAGCGGCCTCGATGGTCGCGTTGAGGGCCAGCAGGTTCGTCTGGCCGGCGATGGCGCCGATCGCCGTCGCCATCTGGTCGATCTGTCCGATGGTCGCGGTGAGCCGGGCCACCGCGGCCGCGCTCTCGCGGGCCTCCTCGTCCGCGCGGCGCGCGGTGGTCGTGGCGCTCGACGCGGCCCGGCCGATCTCGTCGATGGCCTGGTGGAGCCCGCCCATGACGGTCCCGGCGACGGCGACGTCCTGGCTGAGGCGCGAGCTGCCCTCCTGCAGCGCGACGAGTCGGCCCCGCAGCGCCTCCGCCCGCTCGTGGCGGGCCCGCAGCGCCCCGGCCTCCTGCTCGGCCGCGCGCAGGCGCTCCTCGCCGAGCTGAGCGTGGACGGCCGCCTCGGAGCGGTGGCGCTCCGCGGCGCGCTCGGCCTCGGCGCGCCGGGCCGCCTCGGCGGCCTCGGTGTACTTCCACCCGTAGGCGAGGAAGACGCCCTCGGCGAGGATGAAGACCGCGTGGAGCAGCGCGAAACGCACGGGGTGCTCGAGGGCCGCCGGGGTGGTGAAGACCGCCGCGGGCATCCAGACGCCCATGACGGCGTGGTGGACGGCGACGAAGACCACGGCCAGCACGAAGGGCACCCACTGCTGGTACAGCGCCACGGCGGCCAGGAGCACGTAGAACCAGATGTGGAGGTCGGTGAGGCCGCCGCCCACGTGGACGAGCACGCCGGCGCAGACCATGAGGCCGAGCCCGACGGCGCCGGCGCGGACGGGCTGGCGCCGGTCGGCCCGCGCCAGGGCGGCGAGCGCGAGGACGGCGACGAGCTGCACGCCGACGACGACCGCGCCCGTGGTGATCCCGGTCGCTCCGCCGTGGTGCCCGGCTCCCCCGTGCGCCGACCTCAGGTGCCACACCGCCAGGACGGCGAGCACGGGCACGTGCGCGACGAGCAGCCACCACAGCATCGCGTGCCGGGCGGCGAAGGCGCTGTCGTCGAGGGCGCCCCCGCGGGGGAGGCCCCGCACGCCGGCGCGGCGGTCGGGAGCGGTCTCGGGCATGCCCTCCCTGTCGGCCGGTACCGGGCGGGGCCTGAGCCGCCCCGGTGGTCGGGTCGGCACCCGCGCCGGGCGCTCCGGGGCGGCGGGCGCCTCCCGTGCGCAGCAGGGG
>NZ_JABEMA010000379.1 GCF_013004605.1 Pseudokineococcus marinus | reverse complement strand
GTGCTCGCGCTCGGCGGCTTCGAGGCCGTCAACGTCCTCGGGGCGGCGCTGCTCGTGCCGGCGGCCGTCGTCCTGGCCGCCGCGGCGCTGGGGCGAGGCGCGGGCGCCCAGCCGCCGGCCCGCCCCTGAGGACCGGCCGTCGGGAGGGGGAGGGGCCGGGTCGGAGCGGCTGGCCGGAGGAGCTCAGACGCGCCCGGGCGGGTCGACCTCGGTGACCCCGCCGCGCAGCGCGGTCGCCTGCTGGGCGCGGGCCTCGCCGTAGCCCTCGAGGCGGCTGACGCGCTGGGCGATGATGCCGAGCAGGACGCCGTAGACGACCTTCGAGGTGACGTCGGCGATCGTGTAGGTGATCTGCCGGGCGACGACGCCGTCGGCCGAGTCCCAGATCGCCGGCATGAGGTAGGCGCCGGGGTAGAGCATCCACGTGACGGCGAGGAGCCAGAACACCGCCTTGACGAGGGGGCGGACCTCCTCGGGCAGCCGGCTCGCGTTGCCGTAGGTGGTGCGGAAGACGACCAGGAGGATCACCGCGAAGAAGACGGTGCTGACGGCGCCCCACACCCAGAACGGCGCCGGTCGGTCGACCTCGTAGAACTGCCCGACGTAGCCGGTGTAGACCATCGCGAGGCCCGCGGCGACGAAGATCACGACGCCCCGCCGGAAGGCCACGCCCGTGACGCCGACGACGACGAGCAGCTGCACGAGCAGCGCCGGGACGTCGATCGACCAGTTCATGTAGCGGAAGCCGTTGGAGAACAGCTGGTCGCCGACGACGTAGGCGCTGCCGTCCCACACGAAGGTGCGCTGCCACTGCAGCGAGATGACGAGCAGCTCCAGGAAGGCCGAGACCATGACGACCGCCGACAGCGACGAGGCCAGCCGGTAGCGCGGCAGGGCGTTCCTGCTCGTGACGAGGAAGTACACGAGGCCGGCCGCCATCGCGGCGTAGCCGAAGGTGAAGACGTGGTCGACGATCGAGTACTGGAAGAAGTTGTACGAGAACTGGTTCTCGGCGTTCACGGCGGCTCCGTCCGGCGGGGGCGGGTGGTCGCCGGCGCGGGCTGCGACCGGGCGGTGCTGCCGAGCATGGGGCGGGCGGTCGGGAGCCGCAGCGCCAGCAGGGGCCTCTCGGCCCGACGTGACGAGACCGTGACGCGAAGGCCGTGAGGGCGTGGGGTGCGGGTGGTTGCACGACGACGGCTTCTACGCCGTCCTCGTGCAGCCACCTCGGGCGGTGCGCCCCGGGTCAGCTGGTCTGGGTGTTGGGCAGGTGGCGTCCGACGTAGCCGACGTAGACCCGGCCGCTGCGCCGGGTGTCGTCGAGGTAGTGCAGGCGCGGGCTGGTCTGGCCGAGGCTGAGGAGCTTCATGTGCGCCCACATGGGCGCGCGGCCGGAGGGGTCGACCTCCACGGGCACGGGCAGCAGCCGCGGCGCCCGCAGGCGCGGGTCGTTCTGGACGGTCGAGCTCTCCCCGCGCGCGTGCCGGCCGGCGGGCCAGGAGCACATGCCGTCGGGGGTGCGCTCGAGGTAGCCCTGCACGTCGCTGTCCACGGACCCGTCGGCCTTCGCGGCGGCGTAGTCGCGCAGCGCCAGCAGGGCCTCCCACGTGCGCTGCACGTGCAGGCCCGTGTGGACGACGTCGTCGAGCTCGAGCGCCCGGGCCGGGTCGCCGGTGAAGACGACGCGCGCGAGGCGGCCGGCCGCGAGCCGCTCCAGCAGCTCGGCGGTCGTCGCGGGCACGGCCTCGTCCTCGTCGGCGGGCGCGGTGGACCAGGCGTCGATCTCGACGCCGCTGCGCAGGACGCGCCGCTGCAGCTCGCGCAGCCGCTGCTCCGCGTCCAGGCGCGCCTGCTCCGCGAGGGCGCGCTCGAGCTGCTCCTCCTGGTGCGCGGCCTCGGCCTCCTCGAGCCGCGCCTGGGCGGCGACGAGGGCGGCGGCCAGCACGAGCACGAGGCCGTCGGCGCGCGCGCCACCGGCCCCGAGCCGCACGGCCGTGCCGGCACCGGCGCCCAGGGCGAGGGCCAGGGTGCCGACCGTCGGGACGACGGCGCTGGCGAGGACGAGGTCGCGGCCGGCGACGACGGCGGGCAGCCCCGCACCCAGGGCGGCGAGGACGAGCCGGTTGACGGACAGGACGACGAGGACGGCCGGCACGAGCAGCGCGTCCGAGACCGCCGGGCCGGCGAGGACCACGCCCGCCGTCGCGAGGACGGCGACCGCTCGCACCGCTCCGGCGCCGACGAGCACCGAGCGCCGCCACCAGCGGTCCAGCAGCGTGCCGACGAGCGGCCCGACGAGCGTGTACGGCAGCAGGACGAGGGCGAGGAGCCCCGCGACCGCGAGCGGCGTCGGCGCGCGCTCGGGCGAGAAGAGCAGGAGCCCCGCGAGGCCGAGCTGGAAGGCCCCGTCGCCCGACTGGGACAGGAGGCGGACGAGGAGCAGCCGCCGCAGGCCGCGCCCTCGCAGCAGCCGCGGCAGCGCGGCGAGCCCGGCCGTCGCCCGCCCTCGCC
>NZ_JABEMA010000378.1 GCF_013004605.1 Pseudokineococcus marinus | reverse complement strand
TCAACCAGCTCCTCGACCGCTTCGCCGACGCTCAGAAGATGATGCGCTCCATGCGCAAGGGCGGCGGCATGCCCGGCCTGGGGGGCCTCCCCGGCACGGGCGGCGGTCGCGGCGGACCCGGGGGCGGCGCGGCCGTCGTCGTGGTGCGGTCCGCTCGGGCCGGCGCCGAGGTCAGGGGGCCGGCAGCACGAGCGGTGCGCGGGCGCTCAGGCGGAGCGCTTGGCGTGGAGCATGCCGCTGCGCAGCAGCTCCAGCCTCTCGTCGAGGAGCACCTGCAGGTCGGCGACCGAACGCCGCTCGAGCAGCATGTCCCAGTGCGTGCGCGGGGGCTTGCCCGGCTTCTCCTCGGGGCGCGAGGCGTCCCGCAGGAGCGCCATCTCGCCGCACCGGCACTCCCAGAGCGCCGGCACGTCCGCCTCCACGGAGAGGGGGACGACGGTCCGGTGGTCGTTCGAGCAGACGTACTCGCGCATCTGCCGGGGCGCCGGCTCGACGCCGGTGTCCGACTCGAGGCTCGCCGCGCCCAGCCGGGTGCCTCTCAGGCTCCTGTCGGCCATGGTGAGCCACCTCCATCCTGTTCTGCTGCCACGGGACGCCGCGGGGTGGGGGCGTCCGGTACCTGGGGTCCAACGGTCACCCGCAGCACCCTGTTCCTCATCCGGCTGGGCGGCACCTGGGAGTTCTCCCCAGCCGGGCCGGGCCCGCCGTCCCCCAGGCCCGTCATCCCTCCTTCGACGCCGCGGCCTCCTGCGGATGCCCCGGCGGCCCCCGGGTTCCCGGTCCGCCTCGCACCTCGCGCGCGCGGCGCGGGCGGCGTCACCCGGACGGAGCAGCGCCCACGCCTGTGCTCGTGCCCCCTGCGCTCGTGCCCGCTGCCCGGTGGGCCGCGCGTCCCTCACACCCTCCTCGGCTGCTCGCGACCCGCGTCCGCGATCCCCCGGCGGACGTCGACCCGCAGCAGCAGGAGGCCGCCGAGCACGAAGAAGACGACGAGCGAGGCGACAGCGGGCCGGTAGGAGCCCGTGAGCTGGTAGACGAGGCCGAAGACGAGGGTCCCGACCCACGAGGTCCCGCGCTCGGCCGCCTGGTACAGGCTGAAGTACTGCGCCTCCCGACCCACCGGCACGAGCTGGCTGTAGAGGGACCGCGAGATGGCCTGGGTGCCGCCGAGCACGAGCCCGATGGCGACGGCGAGGAGCAGGAAGAGGCCGAAGCGGCCGGGCGGCAGGACGAAGCCGGCCGCCACGACGGCCGTCCACGCGACGAGCGACCACAGCACCGTGCGCTTCGCGCCGAAGCGGCCGGCGAGGGCGCCGAAGACGAGCGCTCCCACGAAGGCGACGGCCTGCACGAGGAGGATCGCGGTGATGAGCTGCGCCTGCGCGAGGCCCAGCTCGACCGTGCCGAAGAGGCTGGCGGCGTAGATCACCGTCTGGACGCCGTCGTTGTAGAGCAGGAAGGCCGCGAGAAGCAGGAGCGTCATGGGGTGCCCCCGCGCGTGGCGCAGCGTCCGCACGAGCTCGCCGGCGCTGCCGGCCAGGGCGCCCCGGCGCCGCGCGGGCGCCGGCTCGTCGTCCGGGGGCCGCACGAGGGGGCGGTCCCGCAGCCCGAGGACGGGCACGAGGCTGAAGACGCCCCACCACACGCCGGCGGACAGCAGGCTCACGCGCACCGCCTCGGCCTCCGTGAGCCCGAGGGCGTCGCGCCCGGACACGACGGCGAGGTTGGCCGCCAGCAGGAGGAAGCCGCCGAGGTAGCCCAGCGCCCAGCCCCGGCTGGAGACGGCGTCGCGCTCGTCGGGGCCCGCGAGGTCGAGCAGCAGGGCGTTGTAGACGACGAGCGAGGCCCCGAGCGAGGCCCCGGCCACCACCTGCAGGACGACGCCGAGCTGCCAGTCGGTGCCCGTGACGGCGGCCATGGCGGCGGCGGCCGTGGCGCCGACCAGCGCGAACGCCCCGAGGAGCAGGCGCTTGCGGACGACCCGGTCGCACAGGGCGCCGACGAGCGGCAGCAGCAGCGCGCTGAGCGCCGTCGAGACCGTCGTCGTGTACAGCGCCAGCGACCCCGGGGCGACCGGCACGCCGAGGACCGAGAGGGTCGCGTCGCACGCCGCCCCGTCGGCGAGGTCGGGGCAGGCGGCCGCCGTGGCCACGGCGGTGAGGTAGGGGGCGAAGAGCACCGTGCCCGTCGTCGTGACGTACGCCGAGTTGGCCCAGTCGTAGACGTACCAGGCGCGGCGCTCGCGACGGAGCTCCGGGGGCACCGGGGCGCCCGGGGCGCGCGCCGCGGGGGAGGGGCTCACCGCGCGCGCCCCGGCCCGCCGACGCGCGCGTCCAGCACGCGGCGCAGGAGGTCGGTGCGGTCGGTCACGAGCCCGTCGACGCCCCCGTCGAGCAGCCGGTGCATCGTCGGGACGTCGTCGACCGTCCACACGTGGACGAGCCGGCCCGCCTCGTGGACGGCGCGCACGAAGGCGGGGGTGGCCACGCGCTCGGGCACCTGGACGACGTCGACGCCGGCCAGCGCCCGGGCGACGGCCCGCCGCCGCGCGGCCGCGGGCAGGGGGGCGCGGAC
>NZ_JABEMA010000377.1 GCF_013004605.1 Pseudokineococcus marinus | reverse complement strand
CGACGGCGCGCGCGGGCTCGCTGCCCCGGCGCAGGAAGTCGACGAGCGCCGCACCGCCGTGCTGCGCGGGGTCGGGCCGCGCTGGGGCGCGCTCGCCGACCAGCTCAGCGGCTCCTGAGCGTGCGGGCGTCCCGCCCGCTCCTCGACGGCGGCGGTCGTCCGTCAGCCGCGGGCGCGCCCGCGCCGCTCCAGCGCCGCGACGTCCCGCCCGAACGAGACGGCGAGCAGCGCCAGCGCCGCGGCGCACGCTCCCGCCGCCAGCGGCACGGGCACGACCGGCGCGAGCGCGGTGACGAGCACGGCCGCCTGCGCGGCCGCCACGGCGCGACGGAAGAGGCTGTACGGCAGCGGCTGTCGCAGGCGGGGTCGCAGCCGCCCGGCGAGGATGAACCCGTAGCGCATCAGGCCGACGCCGAGGACCCACCAGCCCACGACCGGGCCGAGCGCCACGGACAGGACGAGCAGCAGCGCGGCGTCGACCTCCATGTCCAGGCGGGCGCCGGCGGGGGTCGCGGTTCCCGTGCGGCGTGCCACCGCGCCGTCGACGGCGTCGAGCAGCGCCGCCGGGGCTGCGAGCGCCAGCAGCCACCACGACCGCGGCGGCAGGTCGCCGAGCAGCGCGAGGACGACGACGGTCGCGCTCCCACCGACGAGGACGGTGCGGCCGAGGGTGACCCGGTCCGCCGGCCCGCTCCAGCGGTCGCGCCGCGAGCCGACCGCCACCGCCGCGGCGCCCACCAGGCCCACGCCCGCCAGCACGGCGAGGTGGGCGCTCGCGGCCATGCCGCCGAGCACGACGAGCCCGGTGCAGAGCACGACCGAGACCGCCGTGGCCAGGGCGCCGTCGCGCACCGCGGTCGCCGGGGCGCCGCCCCGGCCGTGGGGGCCGTCGCGCCTCGCCGTCCCGCGGCCCTGGGCGTCGGGGGAGCTCCCGCGTAGGGTCACCGCACCATGGTCACGTCCGGTCACGCCCCGGCGCCAGACCCCGGCGGGGCCGGGGCGGCGTCACCCTCCGTGCCCGCCGACGGCGAGGTGCCGGGCCGGGCGGGCGGACGGGCGAGCGGGGGGTCGTCCGCGTCCCCGTCGCCCGGTGCGCGGGGCGTCGCGACGGCGTACTGGACCACCGGCCCGGGCACGGGCGAGCTCCGCACCGAGCCGCTGCCCGCCCCGGGCGACGGCGAGGCGCTCGTCGAGGTCCTGCACACGGGCGTCAGCCGGGGCAGCGAGCTGCTCGTCCACCGCGGCGGGGTGCCCGCGCGGGTGGCGGACCTCATGCGCGCGCCCTTCGGCGTCGGCGACCTCCGGGCGCCGACGCCCGAGGCGCCCGTCAAGTACGGGTACCTGGCCGTCGGCGTCGTCGCCGAGGGGCCGCCGGACCTGCTCGGGCGCACCGTGTTCTGCCTCCACCCCCACCAGGACCGCTTCGTCGTGCCGGCCGCGGCGCTGGTGCCCGTGCCCGACGGCGTCCCGGCCCGCCGCGCCGTCCTCGCCGGTGCGGTCGAGACCGCCCTCAACGCCCTCTG
Source organism: Pseudokineococcus marinus (assembly GCF_013004605.1). GTDB lineage: Bacteria > Actinomycetota > Actinomycetes > Actinomycetales > Quadrisphaeraceae > Pseudokineococcus > Pseudokineococcus marinus. The sequence continues at coordinate 1,098 of NZ_JABEMA010000377.1, read as the reverse complement.
GGACGCCGGCCCGCGCCTCGGGGACCGCGTCGCCGTCGTCGGCGCCGGGATGATCGGCTGCTCGGTGGCGGCGCTGCTGCGCTCCTTCCCCCTCGGGCGGTTGCAGGTGCTCGAGCCCGACCCCGCGCGCGCCGCCGTGGCCGCCTCGCTCGGCGTCGACGTCGTCGCGCCCGCGGACGCCGCCGACGGCTGCGACCTCGTCCTCCACTGCTCGGCCACCGGCGCCGGGCTGTCGCGCGGCCTCGAGCTGCTCGGCGACGAGGGCGAGCTCGTGGAGCTGTCCTGGTACGGCGACCGGGAGGTCTCCGTCGCCCTCGGCGCCGACTTCCACGCCCGCCGCCTCGTCGTGCGCGCCAGCCAGGTCGGCGCCGTCGCGGCGTCCCGCCGCGCGCGCCGCACCACCCGCGAGCGGCTGGCGCTGGCCCTCGAGCTGCTGCGCGACGACGCGCTCGACGCCCTCGTGCCGGTCTCGGTGCCGCTCGCGGAGCTGCCGGCCGCCCTCGTCTCCCTGGCGGCCGGGGAGCTGGACGCGCCGTGCCTCGTCGTCGACCACCCCCTCGCCGACCCGGAGGACCGACCGGCATGACCCCGCCCCCGCGAAGCCCCGGGACGACGTTCTCGGTCGTCGTCGAGGACCACGTGATGGTCGCCCACTCCCTGCCGCACCCGGCCTTCGGCCCGGCGCAGGGCAAGCACGGCGCGACGTACGACGTCGCCGCCACCTTCTGGCGCGACGGGCTCGACGCCACCGGCGTCGTGCTCGACATCGGGGCCGCGACGGCCGCGCTGCGCGCGGTCCTCGCCGACATCGACTACCGCGACCTCGACGAGCACCCGGCCTTCGCGGGGCTCCTCACGACCACCGAGGTGGTGGCGTGCCACGTCGCCGAGGCGCTCCTGGCGGCCCCCGCCCTGGCGCCGCACGTCGAGGACCTCCTGCGGCTCGACGTCGTGCTGCGCGAGACGCCCCGGGCGGCCGCGGGCGTCAGCGTCGACCTCGTGGCCCGTCGTGCCGGGGGAGCGGCGTGAAGGGGCTGCGGCTCGTCGCCCCCGCTCCTCCCGTCGCGGGCCCCGGCGGCGCGGGCCCCGGCGGCGCGG
>NZ_JABEMA010000376.1 GCF_013004605.1 Pseudokineococcus marinus | reverse complement strand
TGGCGCAGCACCTCCGTCCGCGAGGCCATGAGGGGGACGAGGGAGGAGCGGCCCCGCACCTGCGCCCGCGAGGCGCGGCGGCGCGCGGCGAGGACCCGGTCGGGCCGCAGCACCACGCCGGCGACGCGACCGAGCTCGGCGGGCGCGTGCGCCGGGTCCTTGACGAGCACGCGCCACAGCGCGCGCAGCACCCCGGCGACGAGGACCCCGACGAGGGCGAAGGGCAGGCCGAGCGGCGAGGCGGAGACCAGGCGCGTGTACGCGGCGGCCCCCGGCGCGCCGCCCACCCGCTCGGCGTGCCGCCCGGGGCGCTCGACGACGGAGGCGGGGACGACGACGACGCTGTGCCCGGCCATCCGCACGCGGCGGCACAGGTCGAGGTCGGCGCCGTCGACGGGCAGGGCGGGGTCGAAGCCGCCGACCTCGTCGAGGACGTCGCGCCGGACGAGCATCCCGGGGACCCCGACGGCGAGGACGTCCTCGCGGTCGTCGGCCTGGCCCTGGTCGAGCTCGTCCGCGCCGACGCGGGTGAGGGCGGTGCCGCGGCGGCTCGTGGTGAAGCCGACCTGCAGGAGGCGGCCCGGCCGGTCGAGGTCGCGGACCTTGGGGCCGGCGACCGCGACGCCCGGCCGCAGCTCGACGGCCTCCAGGAGGCGCTGCAGCGCGTCCGGGGCCGGCACGACGTCGTCGGTGAGGAACCACAGCCACGGGACGGGCGCGTCCGCGGGGGCGGCCTCGGGCCCGGTGGTGGTGGTCCCCACGGCGGTGCCGGTGGGGCGACGGCGCCCGTCGGCCCCGCGCGGGCGCCGTCGGCCGGAGGCGGGCGCGCCGGGGAGGGCGCGCACGAGCTCGTAGGGGGTGGACCGGCGGCGCAGGTAGGGCTCGAGACCGTGGTCGCGCAGCACCTGCAGCGAGGCGGAGCCGCACCCGGCCGCCACGGCGACGACGCTGGCCGGCGCCACCGACTGCGCCCGCAGGCGCTCCAGCACGCGCCGCAGCCGGTCCGGCGCCTCGGGCGAGGAGTCGGTGCACAGCAGCAGCGCGGTGACCTGCACCGCACCGGGGGTGACGACGTCGAGGGCGCCCGTCGCGTCGCCGGCGACGCCTCCGGCGGCCGCCCCGGCGGGGGGCGCGGGCTCGGGCTGGTCGTCCACGGCGCTCAACCGTACGGGAGCCGCGGGGGTGCCCCTGCCATCTCGGCGCTCCCCTCTCGGCGGTCCCGCCGCCGCGGGTCGCCGCGGAGGCGGGCGGCCGCTCAGACGGCGCGGCGCTTGAGCTTGCGGCGCTCGCGCTCGGAGAGGCCGCCCCAGATGCCGAAGCGCTCGTCGTGGAGGAGGGCGTACTCGAGGCACTCGGCGCGCACGTCGCAGGAGACGCACACGCGCTTGGCCTCGCGCGTCGAGCCGCCCTTCTCCGGGAAGAAGGCCTCGGGGTCGGTCTGGGCGCACAGGGCGCGCTCCTGCCAGCCGAGGACGCCCTCGTCGCCGTCGTCCTCGAGGCCCGCGAGGAGCTCCAGCCCGCGCCGGCCGCCCGGCTCGCCGTCCGTCGCGGGCCGGGAGCGCGGCGCTGCGGGCTCGAGGGCGCCCTCGTCGGGCGCCGCCGCCGGCCAGGGGCCGACGACGACGTCGAGCTCGGCGGCCCGGGCGTCGAGGACGCGCGCCTCGAGGGCGTGGTCCTCGCGGTCGAGCCGGTCGGAGGCGTCGACGTCGTGGTGGGCGTGCGGTGCGTGCGTCCGGTCGAGCACAGGGACCCCCTCTGGATCGCGTGCGGAGCGCGATGACTCCCTTGCCGCCCGGATGAACCGTGGCGCGTGACCGAATTACACGCGTGTCGTGCGAGGGCCGTCAAGCCCGTCCGGTGTAGGCGACGCGACACGCCGAGGGGCCAGCAGCGATGACGCGCCGTGACGCCCACTCACGCGACGTGTGCGGACTGCGGTAAGGGCGACGCCGGCGCGACCCACCCGCCGGGGCGGCCAGGATGGGGGCATGCGCATCACAGCCCTGTCCGGCGGCGTGGGCGGGGCGCGCTTCCTGCGCGGGCTGCTCGACGCCCTCGCCGAGCGCCGCGCCGCGGGCCCCGGCGGCGACGCCACGGGCCCCGCCGACGAGGTGGTCGTCATCGGCAACACCGCCGACGACGTCACCCTCCACGGGCTGCGGGTCTGCCCCGACCTCGACAGCGTCATGTACACCCTCGGGGGCGGCGCGGACGACGAGCGCGGCTGGGGCCGCGCCGGGGAGACCTTCGCCGTCGCCCGGGAGCTCGCCGCGCACGGCGACCCGCCCGAGTGGTTCTCGCTCGGCGACCGCGACCTCGCGACGCACGTCCTCCGCAGCCGGCTGCTCGCCGAGGGCGCTCCCCTGTCGGCGGTCACGCGGCGGCTGTGCGAGCGCTGGCGACCGGGCGTGGAGCTCCTGCCCATGACCGACGACCGGGTGGAGACCCACGTCGTCGTCGACGCCGCCGGCCTGCCCGAAGAGGGCTCGGTCCGCTCCCCGCTGGCCGACGGCCTCGCCGGGCCCGGCGAGCGGGCGCTGCACTTCCAGGAGTGGTGGGTGCGCCACCACGCGGCCCCGGCCGCCCGCCGCATCGCCGTGGCCGGGGCGCGGGCGGCGCGACCGGGCCC
>NZ_JABEMA010000375.1 GCF_013004605.1 Pseudokineococcus marinus | reverse complement strand
CCGATCTCGCCCCGGGGCGGGGCCGGGGTCGCGTCCACGGCGCCATGGTCCCCCTCGGCCCCGGCGGCGACGTGAGGCCGTGTCGCCCCGAGCGGCGCACGGGGAGGGCGGCGCGCGGCCCTGCGGGCCTGCGAGCCGCCGGAGCCCCCGGGATGACGGCGCGCCCAGGAGGCGTTGTCGATGCTGCCCGGACGCGCGGGTCTCGGGACTCCCGGGGCTCGCCGTCAGCGCCCGCCCAGGCGGGGTGCGCATACTCTCGGGCGCCGGCGGGTCGCGACGAGCGCCGCCGGAGGGCCGGGACACCGCGCTCGAGCGCCCAGCACCACAGCGCTCAAGCGCCCGCGCCCCGGTGCCGATCACCCTGACGGGTGACGGCCCCGCACGACGGGACCGGCGTCGACCGGTCCGGCACGACGAGGACGCCCCGGTACGGGGTCGTCCACGAGGACGGCGCCGCCGTCCCCCGCCGGCCCCGGCCCGGGCCGACCAGGCACGCGACCGGTGCCGACGACGGACGACCGAGGGACGACCACCTGTGGCAGCAGCCCCCCGACCCACCTCCCGCCCCGCCCGACGCCCCGCGCGTCGGCGCCGCTCGACCGGCCGCCGCGTCCTGCTCGTGCTCCTCGCTCTCCTGCTGGGGGGCGCGGTGCTCGGCGGGGCGGCGTTCGCCTACGGCTACGCGACGACGGACGTCCCGGAGCCGACCGAGCTGGGGCAGAAGGCGACGACGACCGTCTACTACAGCGACGGCGTGACGAAGCTCGGCACCTTCGCCGACGTCAACCGCACGCCGGTGACGACGGACGCCATCCCGCAGGACATGAGGGACGCGATCATCGCGGCGGAGGACCGGAGCTTCTACGAGAACCGCGGGGTCTCGCCCACGGGCATCGCCCGCGCCTTCGTCTCGAACCTCCGGGGCAACGCCACGCAGGGCGGCTCGACGATCACCCAGCAGTACGTGAAGAACTACTACACGGGCGACGACACGCAGTCGCTGCAGCGCAAGGTCCGCGAGGCGTTCATCGCCCTCAAGGTCGACAACGAGCTCGACAAGGACCAGATCCTCACCGACTACCTCAACACCATCTACTTCGGCCGGGGCGCCTACGGCGTGCAGGAGGCGGCGCAGGCCTACTTCGGCGTCGACGTCGGCCAGCTGACCACGGCGCAGGCCGCGCTCCTCGCGGGGATCGTCCCGGCGCCGTCGGCCTTCGACCCGGCCATCGACCCCGCCGCCGCCGAGCGCCGCTTCGACTACGTCGTCGACGGCATGGTCGAGACGGGCGCCATCACGCAGGCCGAGCGCGACGGCCTCGAGCTCCCCGCGACGGTGCAGCAGCAGGACGAGCAGACCTACGCCGGCCCCACCGGCTACCTCCTCCAGGCCGTGCGCGACGAGCTGACGACCCGCGGCGGCTTCACCGAGGACGAGCTCGACGGCGGCGGCCTGTCCATCACGACGACCTTCGACGCCGGCATGCAGGCGGCCGCGGTCGCGGCCATGCAGGACGAGGAGGCCTTCCCGTCGGAGGGCCGGCCGGAGGACGTCGAGGCCGCCCTCGTGTCGATCGACCCGGCGGACGGCGCCGTCCGCGCGATGTACGGGGGGCCGGACTACCTCGAGCGGCCCCTCAACGTGGCGACGCAGGAGAACGTGCAGGCGGGCTCCATCTTCAAGCCCTTCGCGCTCATCGCGGCCCTGGAGGACGGTGTCTCCCTCCGGACCCGCTACAACGGGAACAGCGGGCTCTACTTCTCGGAGTACACGAGCGACGGGGTGACGCCGCAGCGGGTCCCCAACTTCGGGGACCGGGACCGCGGGCGGCAGAACCTCGTCGAGGCCACGGTGGACTCGACGAACACCGTCTACGTGGCCCTCAACATCGACGTGGGACCCGAGCGGACGCGTGAGGCGTCCGTCCGCGCGGGGCTCCCCGAGCAGACCTCCGGCCTCGCGGACAACCCCGCGAACGTCCTCGGCGTGGCCTCCCCGCGCGTCATCGACATGGCCCGGGCCTACGCCACCTTCGCCGCGCAGGGCGTCCGCACGACGCCGCACGTCGTCGCGGAGGTGACGCAGGACGGCGAGGTGGTCTACCGCGGCCAGACCGGCGGCGAGCGGGTCTTCGCCGAGGACGTCATGGCCGACACGACCTACGCCCTCTCCCAGGTCGTCGAGGACGGGTCCATCAGCAGAACGATCGACCTCGACCGGCCGGCGGCGGGGAAGACGGGCACGACGGACGAGGCGCGGTCGGCGTGGTTCGCCGGCTACACGCCGCAGCTGGCCACCGTCGTCTCCGTGTTCTCCACGGACGGCCAGGGGATGGAGCGCTGGGACGACGGCAACCGCGGGAGCGCCGTCACGGGGTCCTCCTACCCTGTCCGGATCTGGCAGGAGTACATGTCCGCGGCCACCGAGGGCCAGCCGGTCGTCGACTTCCCCGAGCGCGCGGACATCGGGACGACGAGCACGTCGCGCAGCAGCTCCTCCGAGCGCGAGCGCGACAGCTCGTCCGGGGCGTCCTCGCGCCCCGCGCCGGCGCCCGCCCCGGAGCCCGAGCCCGAGCCGGACCCCGAGCCGTCCGCCGCGCCCACCACCGCGGCGCCGGAGCCCACGCAGGCGCCCGAGC
>NZ_JABEMA010000374.1 GCF_013004605.1 Pseudokineococcus marinus | reverse complement strand
GGCCAGGGCGACCAGGACGAAGGGGATGCCCAGGCCGGCGGCGTAGGCCGCGGCCAGAACGATGCTGCGACTGCCGGAGCCGGAGACGAAGGCCAGCGAGGTGCTCGCGCAGCGCGGGCAGGGCGCGCTCGTCCGCGACGGCCACGTGCTCGACCCGCGCGGCCACGGCCTGGCGGGCCAGCAGCGCCGGGTCCGAGCCGCCGGCCGCGAGGGCGAGGACCCGGAAGCGCTCGGGCGCGGAGGCCGCGACCTCGAGCGCCTGGACGCCGATCGAGCCGGTGGAGCCGAGGACGACGACGCGTCGCGGCCCGGTGGTCGGCGATGACGTCGGGGAGCTCACGCCGCGATGGTGCCACCGCCGTCTGACGGCTCCCCGCGAGCGCGCTGGGCGGACGTCGCGACGCCGGACGACGGCCGCGACCGGGTCACTCGATCGAGTGACGTCGTGATCGTTCCGTGACCTGGGGTTCCGGCCGGGACGTCCTCGACCTAGCGTCGGCGGCCCAGCGGCGCTCCCGCGCGGCGGCCGGGTCCGGACGACCCGGTGGTCGGGGGCCGCTGCCCGCGAGCACGTCGGAAGGGCCCCTCCCATGACGCAGCGCACGTCCTCCTCCCCCTCACGGCCGCCCCGAGCGGCGCAGGCCCCCTCGGGGCTGGTCCGGTCGCGGCTGGCGCGGTCGGTGCTGGGAGCCGGCCTCGGCGCCGGACTGCTCCTCGGCGCGCCCGCCACCGCCGGGGCGGCGACCGGGGCGTCACCGCTCCCCCCGCCCGGCGCCCTGCCCGGCGCGGAGGCGAGCGCGGCCGCCACGGGGGTCGACACCGCCGACGAGCGCCGCGCCGTCGTCGACGGCTGGACCCCGGAGCGGATGCGGGCCGCCGTCCCCGGCTCCTCGCTCGTCGAGGAGGCCGACGCCCGGCGCCACCTCGAGGAGGCGGCCGGCGACGTGCTCGCCGGGACGCCGGAGGTGGTCGACGGGCTGCCCGGCGCCGCGGGCCGCGCCGCGGGAGGCCTGCTCGCCGCGCCGACGGCCGACGCGACCGGCGTCCCCTGGACGGGTGGGGGCCAGGTCGTCGACACGACCGGCAAGGTCTTCTTCACCCTCGGCGGGGTCGACTACGTGTGCTCCGCGAGCTCGGTCGCCGCGGACAACCTGTCGACCGTCCTCACCGCCGGGCACTGCGTCCACGGCGAGGGCGAGTACGCCACGGACTTCGTCTTCGTGCCCGGCTACGACGAGGGGGCGGCCCCGCACGGCGTCTGGACGGCCCGCGCGCTCGTCACGACGCCCCAGTACGAGACGTCGGAGGACCTGGACTTCGACGTCGCCTTCGCGGTCCTCTCCCCCGTCGCGGGACGGCCGCTGGCCGACGTCGTCGGCGCCCAGGGCATCGCCTTCGGCCAGCCGCGCGGCGAGCGCACGCACGCCTTCGGCTACCCGGCCGCGGCGCCCTACGACGGGATGAGCCTGCAGTTCTGCAGCGGCACGGCGCGCCCCGACACGCTGGGCGGCAGCGCCGACCAGGGCCTCACGTGCGCGATGACGGGCGGCTCGAGCGGCGGGCCCTGGTACTCGGGCTTCGACGAGGCCACGGGGACGGGGACGGCGACCTCGCTCAACAGCTTCGGCTACGTCGTCGACCCGACGACGATGTACGGCCCCTACTTCGGCGCGCAGGCGCAGGAGACGTACGAGGTGGCCTCGGCGTCCTGACGTCGGGGTCCTCGCACGGACGTCGTGGGCGCCTCGCGCCGGAGGTCCGTGCCGCGGCAGGCTCTGCCCCGTGGCACGGACCTCCTGCACGAGCCCCCCGTCGTGAGCGGCGCCCCCGACGGCTCGCCCGAGCCGGCCGCGGAGCCGGTGCGCCCCTCGCGCGCCCGCGCGATGGAGGCGGGCGCGCCGTGGACGCCCGAGCGCCGGGCGGCCGCCCGCCCGAGGTCGGTGGTGCGGGAGGTGCCCGGCTCCGAGGGCGGGGACGCCCTCGTCCGCGACGCCACCGTCGAGGACGCCGCGGCCTGCGCCGCCCTGTACGCCCCGTACGTGCTCGCCACGGCGGCGACCTTCGAGACCGAGCCGCCGGACGCCGCCGAGACGGCGCGGCGCATCACGGCGTCGCAGCGCGAGCACGCGTGGCTGGTGCTGGTGGACGGCGACGAGGTCCTCGGCGAGGCCCACGCCACGCCCTTCCGGCCCCGCCCGGCCTACCGGTGGACGTGCGAGACGACCGTCCACCTCGCACCGGCGGCCACCGGCCGGGGCCTCGGGAGGCTCCTCTACGGCGCGCTGCTCGACCGCCTCGCAGCGCGGGGTCTGCTCACGGCGACGGCCGTCGTCGCCCTGCCGAACCCGGCCAGCGAGGCGCTGCACGCGGCCCTCGGCTTCGCCCCGGTGGGCACCTTCGCGCGCGCGGGCTGGAAGCTCGGGGTCTGGCGCGACGTCGCCTGGTACCAGCGCCCGCTCGGGGAGGGCCCGCGCGAGGGGGTCCACCCGGTCGAGCCCTCCTGAGGCGCGGGTCGGCCAAGGGGGTCGGCCACGGGGTCGGCCGGGGGCGCCTCAGGCCCGGTGCACGGGCACGACGGCACCGTCCCGAGGACGGCGCGGGGCCGGCGGCGGAGCCGGCGCACCGGGCGGTCCGGCCGCCGCCACC
>NZ_JABEMA010000373.1 GCF_013004605.1 Pseudokineococcus marinus | reverse complement strand
GGCAGCTGGGAGGGCGTGCCGCTCAACGCCCGCTCGAGCGGCCCGCCGCCACCGGCGCTGCGGCGCATCCCGCGACGGGTCTGCGCCGTCGCCGGCACGGGCAAGGTCCCCGCCCTCGCGGCCGCCCCGGCCGGTCTCGCCGAGGTCCTCGAGCTCCTCGGCCGCGAGGCCCGCGCGCGTGCGGCGGCTGCGGGGCAGCCGTCCGGTCGTGCCCTCGGGGATGTCGAGGTCGGAGAAGAGGTGCGCGGACGTGGAGTACGTCTCCACCGGCTCCGGGTGCCCGAGCCCGAGCGTGCGGTCGATGAGGCCCCAGCGCGGCACGTCGTCCCAGTCGACGAAGGTGACGGCGATGCCCGTCTGGCCCGCGCGACCCGTGCGGCCGATGCGGTGCACGTAGGTCTTGTCGTCCTCGGGGCACTGGTAGTTGACGACGTGGGTGACGTCCGTGACGTCGATGCCGCGGGCCGCCACGTCGGTGGCGACGAGGACGTCCACCTTGCCGCTGCGGAAGGCCCGCAGCGCCTGCTCGCGCGCCCCCTGGCCGAGGTCGCCGTGCAGCGCGCCGGCGGCGAAGCCCCGCTCGACGAGGTCGTCGGCCACCTTGGCCGCCGTCCGCTTCGTGCGGGCGAAGACGATGGTGAGCCCGCGGCCCTCGGCCTGCAGGATGCGCGCCAGCACCTCGACCTTGTCCATCGCGTGGGCGCGGTAGACGACCTGGCGGATGGCCTTGACGACGGCGCCCGCGTCGTCGGGCTCGCTGGCCCGGATGTGCGTCGGCTGCGTCATGTAGCGGCGGGCCAGCGCGACGACCGGGCCGGGCATGGTCGCGGAGAAGAGCATGGTCTGGCGCCCGGCGGGCGTCATGGCGAGGAGCTTCTCGACGTCGGGCAGGAAGCCGAGGTCGAGCATCTCGTCGGCCTCGTCGAGGACGACGGTGCGGGCGTGGCCGAGCCGCAGGTGACCCTGGCCCGCCAGGTCGAGGAGGCGGCCGGGGGTGCCGACGACGATCTCGACGCCCTTCTCGAGGGCCTCGACCTGCGGCTCGTAGGCCCGGCCGCCGTAGATGGTGAGGACGCGCACGGAGCGGCGGGCGGCGGCGGCGGTGAGGTCGCCGGACACCTGCACGGCGAGCTCGCGCGTGGGCACGACGACGAGGGCCTGCGGCGCGCCCGGCTCGGCCAGGGCCTCGAAGCCCTCCTCGCCCGGCCCGGAGGCGCGCTGGATCGCCGGGATGCCGAAGCCGAGGGTCTTGCCGGTGCCGGTCTTCGCCTGGCCGATGATGTCGTGGCCGGACAGCGCCACGGGCAGCGTCATCGCCTGGATGGGGAAGGGGCGCTCGATGCCCTTGGCGGCGAGCGCGTCGGCGATGGCCTGCTGGACGCCGTGCTCGACGAAGGTGGGCACGAGGGCGGCGGCCTCGGGGGCCGGGGCCTCGAGGGTCTCGACGGCGACGTCCTCGACGTCGCCGGGCGCGCCGGTGCTGGTCTCTGCGGTCTCTGCGGACATGGGGGGAGGCCTTCGGGTCGTCGGGCGGGGCCGCACGCGGGCCGGGCGCTCGGGCGCTCCGCACCACACGGGCCTCTCGCGCCGGGGGGTGGCGGCCGATCGCTCTCGACGACCGGGCGTAGGCGTGTTCCGCGCCATGGTAACCACGAGCGGCTCGGACCCGGGCGCGCGCGGCGCCCGGCGGGGCGGGGCGGGGCGCGGGCCGTCCCGGGGGCGGACGCACGGAGGGCCGCCACCCCGGTGGGGTGGCGGCCCTCCGCGAGGGGTGCGCGCAGGTCAGCGGCGGACGCTCTTGCGACCGCTCGTGCCGCCCACGATCGCCACGCCGATGACGGCGAGGACGACCTGGATGATGAGCGTGATGATCGAGAAGCCGTCATCCCCGCCCGTGATCGCGTTGCCGATGAAGCCGCCGATGAAGGCGGCGACGAGGCCGATGAGGATGGTCAGCAGGATGCTGATGTTCTGCTTGCCCGGGAGCACGAGTCGGGCCAGGGCGCCGACGATGAGCCCGACGATGATGGCGCTGATGATGCCGCTGACGGTCATGGCGATGCCTCTCCGTGAGGGGGACGTCACCCGGAGAGGCCCGGTCGGGCCGGTGGTGACGTCTGGTGATCACACGGTGGCAGAGGCGCCGTCCGTCCGCGCGTCGAGATCGCGGGCGGCCACCGGCGGCGCCGGGCGGTGACCCGATCGGGTGCCCGCCCGGCGCCCCGGTCTGCCGGCAGGGGCCGTCAGGAGGAGCCGAAGCCGACCCGGCGGGGGCTCTCGGCCGCGATCTCGACGTAGCCGAGCACGCCGGAGGGCACGACGACGCGCCGGCCGCGCTCGTCGACGAGGTCGAGGACCGCCGAGCCGGACAGGGCGGCGTCGACCGCGCTGCGCACCTCGTCGGCCGACTGCGACGACTCCAGGACGATCTCCCGCGCCACGTTCTGCACGCCGATGCGGATCTCCACAGCTGCTCTCCTCTGGGTCGGGTGGCGGGCCGCGGACGGCTCCCCGGCGCTGTTCGCCGCGGGGGCCCGCCTGCGGCGAACCTAGCCCCGGCGCGCCCGGCGGGCCGCCCCCGGGCCGCGCTGTTCGCCAGCGGCGCAGCCGGTGCCGGG
>NZ_JABEMA010000372.1 GCF_013004605.1 Pseudokineococcus marinus | reverse complement strand
CCGGCGCGTCGGTCACCTCGACGACGACGGGCGTCGTCGGCGCCCCGGGCCGGACCCGCCCGCGCGCGTCGCACGACGTGAGCGTCGCGGCCGGGTCGCGGCGGGCGCGCCGGACCTTCGCCGTCGTCGCGCCGGTCGTCACGAGCAGGACGTCGCCGTCGCGCACGACCCACACGGGCGTCGCCCGCTCGGTGCCGTCGCGCCGGCGCGTGGCGAGGCTGACGTAGGTCTCACGGCCCAGCTGCTCGAGCAGCCGGTCGCGGGCGGCGGCGTCCATCCGCGGACGCTAGCGGCCCGCGCCGACCCGGGACAGGGCCTCCCGACCTCGCCGGTCGACCCACGGCGCCGCGCACGAGGAAGCCGGTGCGCGGGCCTCAGCGGACCGGGCCGCCGGGGCTCGCGATGCGGGAGGTCCACGGGTCGGTGCGCCGCGTGCTGATGGTCACCTCGACGGACCCGCCGACCTCCTCGAGGTCGGCGCGCAGGCGGTCCCCGGCCCCCTGCAGCCAGGGCCACTCGCTGGCCCAGTGCGAGACGTCGAGCAGGTGCGGCGCACCGCCGCGGGCGCGCTCGCGCAGCTCCGAGGCGGGGTGGTGGCGCAGGTCCGCCGTGACGTAGGCGTCGGCGCCGCTCGCACGGACCGCGTCGAGCAGGCTGTCCCCGCTGCCGCCGCACACGGCCACCCGCTGCACGGGTGCGGACAGGTCGCCCGCGATGCGCACGCCGTGGTGGGTGAAGGGCAGGGCCTGGGCGACGACGCCCGCGAGCGCCTCGAGGGTGATCGGCCGCTCGAGGACGCCCACGCGGCCGAGGCCGCGCGGGGAGGACCAGGCCGCCAGCTCGAGGACGTCGACCGCCGGCTCCTCGTAGGGGTGCACCGCGCGCACGGCGGCGAGGACGCGGGAGCGCAGCGCGCGGGGCGCGACCATCTCGACGCGCGCCTCCGGGCCGGTGTGGCGCTGCCCGGGGGTCCCCACCGCCGGTCGGGCCCGCTCACCCGGTGTGAAGGTCTGGACGCCCTCGCCCGTGAAGGCGCAGCGGGCGTACTCGCCGATCTCCCCGGCGCCAGCGGCCGCCATCGCGTCGACGAGGCGCTCGGCGTCCTCGCGCGGCGCGAAGACGACGTGCTTGTCGAGGGGGTCGGCAGGCGCGGCGGACAGCGGCTGCAGGTCGTCGAGCCCGATGCTCCGGGCGAGGGCGTCGGAGACTCCGGGTCGCGCCGAGTCGGCGTTGGTGTGCAGGACGTGCAGCGCGATGCCCGCGCGGACGAGCCGGTGCACCACAGCGCCCTTCGGCTCGTCGGCCCGCACCGAGCGGACCGGCCGCAGCAGCAGGGGGTGGTGGACCAGGAGCAGGTCGACCCCGAGCTCGACGGCCTCGTCGACCACCTCGGCGACCGGGTCGACCGCCAGGAGCACGCGGCGCACGCGCTGGGTCGGGTCCCCGCACACGAGACCGACGGCGTCCCACTCCTCGGCCGTGGCCGCCGGGTACCGGCGCTCCAGGACGGCGAGCAGGTCCGCGAGCGCGACGCCGTCGCCGTCCGTTCCCATCACCCCGCCACCGTAGCCGCCGACGACGCAGAGTCACCTCAACTCACTCTGCCGGGTGATGCCGTGACCGTCCTGTGACCGAGTGGCGGCGGGCGACGGGTGCGTCAGATCGTCTGCACCGACCCGGAGTCCACGCGCAGCGTCGCGCCGTTGATGAAGCTCGCCCGCTCCGAGCAGAGGAAGACGATGGCCGAGGCCACCTCCTCGGGCTCGCCGCGGCGCCCCAGCTGCATCCCCGGCCGCTCCTCGGACAGGAAGCTCGAGATGGCCTCGTCGACGTCGGTGCCGAGCTGGTCGGCGCGCTTGCTCATCATCGCGTCGGTCATGGGGGTCGCGATGAAGGCCGGCGCGACGGAGTTCACGAGGATCCCCTCCGAGGCGTAGGTCTTCGACAGGCCCTTCATGAGCGCGAGGGAACCGGCCTTCGCGGCGCAGTAGGGGATCTCGTCCGCGTACGGCTGGAAGGCGTCCTCGCTGGTGAGCAGGACGATGCGGCCCCAGCCCTTCGGGCGCATGCCGTCGATGAAGGCCTTCACGGTGCGCACCTGCGACATGAGGTCGGTCTCGAGGGTCTTCGTCCACCCCTCGTCGTCGATCTCGTGGAACATCCCCTGCGCGCCGGTGATCCCCGCGGCCGCCACGATGATGTCGGGCGCACCGCCGAGCCCGGCCTCGACCTCGCTCTTGAGGCGCGCGACGTCGTCGAGCGACGTGAGGTCCGCCGCGACGGTCGTGACCTCCCCCGGCAGGCGGCCGGCCGACTCCGCGAGCGAGTCGGCGTCGAGGTCGCTCACCGCCACGCGCACGCCCTCCTCGAGGAGCATTCGGGCGGTGTGCCAGCCGATGCCGGAGTCGGCGCCGGTGACGAGGGCGGTCTTGCCGGACAGGGACAGCTCCATGGGTCCTCCTGGTGGGCGGGTGCCGCACTGGGCTCGCGCGGTGGGGGGCGGCGACGGCCACGCCGCCCTCGCGGGGCGGCGCCGGTCGTGCTCGCAGGGTGCGTGCGGGCGGCGGGTGCAGGGCCGGCCCGATCGCGCTCCGACGCTAGGCGCCCGCCGCCGCGG
>NZ_JABEMA010000371.1 GCF_013004605.1 Pseudokineococcus marinus | reverse complement strand
GCCGGCGCCGGGTCGACGTCGCCGCGTGCGCCCCCCGGCGCCCCGGTGCTTGGATGCCGCCATGGCCCCGCCCGCTGCCACCGCCCCCGCCGGGGCGCTGCGACCCGGTCGGGTGTCCCCGCGCCGCCCCGTCCCGGCGGGCGTGCCGCGGCCGGAGTACGTCGACCGGCCGGCGCCGCGGCCCGACGGGGCGCCCGAGGTCAAGGACGCGGAGACGGTCGAGCGCATGCGGGTGGCCTGCCGCCTGGCCGCGCAGGCCCTCGCCGAGGTCGGTCGGCACGCCGTCCCGGGCGCGACCACCGACGAGCTGGACCGCGTCGGCCACGAGTTCCTCCTCGACCACGGGGCCTACCCGTCGACGCTCGGCTACCGCGGCTTCCCGAAGTCGCTGTGCACCAGCGTCAACGAGGTCGTGTGCCACGGGATCCCCGACTCGACCGTCCTGGCCGACGGCGACATCTGCAACGTCGACGTGACGGCGTACGTGGTGCTCGACGGCGTCGGGGTCCACGGCGACACCAACGCCACCTTCTGCGTCGGCGACGTCGACGAGGAGTCGCGGCTGCTCGTCGAGCGCACGCGCGAGGCCACCGACCGCGGCATCCGCGCCGCGCTGCCGGGTCGGGAGCTCAACGTCGTGGGCCGGGTGGTCGAGCGCTACGCCCGGCGCTTCGGGTACGGCGTCGTGCGCGAGTACACCGGCCACGGCATCGGCACGTCCTTCCACTCCGGCCTCGTCGTCCCGCACTACGACGCGGCCCCCCTGCACGACGACGTCATCGAGGTGGGCATGACCTTCACCGTGGAGCCGATGCTGTGCCTGGGCACCGCTCGGCACGAGATGTGGGACGACGGCTGGACCGTCGTCACCGCCGACCGGCGCCGCAGCGCGCAGTTCGAGCACACGATCCTCGTGACCGGGTCCGGTCCCGAGGTCCTGACGCTGCCGTGAGCGCCGTGGAGCCGTCACCGGCGACCTCCCGCGGGCGCGCCGTCGGCATCGACATCGGAGGGTCGGGCATCAAGGGCGCCCCGGTCGACCTCGGGTCGGGGACCTTCGCCGCGGACCGCGTGCGCGAGCCCACGCCCCAGCCGTCGACCCCGGACGCCGTCGCGGACGTCGTCGCGGCCATCGCCGGCCGCTGGCCCGACGGCCCGCTCGGGGTGACCTTCCCGGCCGTCGTCAAGGACGGCGTGACGACGACCGCGGCCAACGTCGACAAGGCGTGGATCGGCACCGACGCCGCCGGGCTCCTGCGCGCGCGCACCGGCCGCCCGGTCCACGTCGTCAACGACGCCGACGCGGCCGGCGTCGCCGAGGCGCGCTACGGCGCGGCGAAGGACGTGCGCGGCGTCGTCGTCGTCGCGACCCTCGGCACCGGCATCGGCACCGCGCTGCTGCACGACGGCGTCCTCGTGCCCAACACCGAGCTCGGGCACCTGGAGGTCGACGGCCACGACGCGGAGACGCGGGCCTCCGACGCCGCCCGCGACCGCGAGGACCTCTCGTGGAAGGACTGGGCCAAGCGCCTCCAGCGGTACTTCTCGGCGCTCGAGGCCCTCCTGCAGCCGGACCTGCTCGTCATCGGCGGCGGGGTGAGCAAGAAGAGCGAGAAGTTCCTCCCGCACCTGGACCTGCGGGTCCCGGTCGTGCCCGCGCAGCTCCTCAACACCGCGGGCATCGTCGGTGCCGCGGCCCTGGCGGCCGAGGCCGACCTCGACCCCGGCACCGCGGACGCCACCGGCTCGCCCGGCTGACCGACGGCCCCCGGGGACGGGCGACGTCGTCCACGCGGGTCGGAGCGGCGCCCGGACCCCGGAGGCGCGCTCCGGCCCGGCAGCCCGAGGGCCCCGGGCCCCCGCGGGCAGCCCGGCTAGGAGCGGTCGTCGGCCACCACCGCGAGGACGACCTCACGACGGCGGCGCAGCCACGGCGGCAGCAGCAGGAGGGACGCGAGCGCCACCACGGGCTCGGACGGCTGGGCGGGCTCGGACGGCTGGGCGGGCTCGGACGGCTGGGCGGGCTCGGACGGCACGACCTCGACGGCCGGGACGACGGGCAGCACGGGGTCCGTGGGCGCCTCCGGCTCGACCGAGGGGTCGGGACGCACCGGCTCGACCGACGGCTCGGGCTCGGGCTGCTCCGGCTCGACCGACGGCTCGGGCTGCTCCGGCTCGGGCTCGGCGGGGGCGTCGACGACCGGCACCACCGGGAGGGCGGGCTCGGCGTCCGGCTCGGCGGGCTGGTCGAGGACCGGCTCCTGGAGGTCGGGCGCCTCGGAGTCCGGAGCTGCGGCGTCAGGCGCCTCGGCGTCCGGCGCCTGCGCGTCGGGGGCCTTCGTGTCGGGGGCCTTCGTGTCGGGGACCTGCGTGTCGGGGACCTGCGCGTCGGGACCGCCGTCCACGGGAGGCGTGGTGTCGGGCTGCTGGGCGTCCGGGCCCTCGGGCCGGGGCGTCAGCGGCTCACCGGTGCCGGGCGTCGTCGTGTCCGGCGTCGTCGTGTCGGGCGTGGTGCCCGGGTCGGTGCCGGGGACGCCCGTGGAGGGCTGCTCCGTCACGGGCGGGTCCACGGGCTGGTCGGTGACCGGCGGCTCGTCCGGGTCCTCGACCAGCGGGGGCTGGGCCGGCCCCTCGACGCCGGGCCCCTCGACGCCGGGCCCCTCGTCGACGGGCGGGTCGGTCGGCG
>NZ_JABEMA010000370.1 GCF_013004605.1 Pseudokineococcus marinus | reverse complement strand
CGCGGCCCGGCTCGTCGGCCGAGTCACGGGCCGCCCCGTGCGTGGGCGACGGCCCCGGTCCGGGCCGGGCCGGTCGGTCGTCGGAGGGGTGCTCAGGAGCGGGGGCCACCGCGCCACCCTGCCGCAGCGCCCCGTCGGGCGCGGGGCGGGGCCCGGTGGAGGACGGGTTCCCGCGTTCCCCGGACGGTCTCCCCGTCGGGGGAGCATCCTCAGGCCGGGCCTCCCCCCGCCGATGGGAGGAGGAGCCGCGGACGCGGGGGAGCACGAGGGGGGCGCGTGGTCGGGACGAGGGGGCTGCTGGGCTACGGCGCGGCGGCGGTGGCGCTCTGCGCGACGTACGCGCTGCTGCCGACGGGCCCCGTCCGGTCCGCCGTCTTCGTGGTCGCCTCGCTCGTGGGGGCGGCCGCCGTCCTGCGCGGGGCCGTCCTCCCGCGGGCCGTGCTCCCCCGAACCGGGCGCCGCGCCTCCGCCGGTCGCGCCGGGTGGGTGCTCGTCGCGGCCGCCGTCCTCTCCTGGGGGCTGGGCGACCTCGTCTACCAGGTCTACGCCGAGCTGCTCGACCGCGACCCGTACCCCTCGCCCGCCGACGCGCTGTACCTGCTCGCCTACCCGCTCTTCGCCGCCGGCCTCGTCGTCCACCTGCGCCGCCGGGCGCGGGGCGCGGAGCCCGCGGCGCTGCTCGACGTCGCCGTCGTCGTCGTGGGCCTGGCCCTGCCGTGCTGGGTGGCCGTCGTGGAGCCGGTGCTGCGCGCCGAGCACGCCAGCTCGCTGGCCCAGGCCGTCAGCATCGCCTACCCGCTCGGCGACGTCCTGCTGCTCGGCCTGCTCGTCCCCCTCCTCGGGCTGCCGGGCGGACGGGCGACGTCGACGCGCCTGCTCGGCGCCTCGCTCGGGCTCATGCTCGTGGCCGACGTCCTGTACTCCTCGCTGTCGGCGTCCACCGACGTCGTCGAGGGGGCGGTGAACGTCGTCTACATGGCCTCCTACCTCACCGCCGGCGCCGCGGCCCTGCACCCGAGCGCGACGGGCGACCCCGCCCCGGTGACGTCGCGCCCCAGCGCGGTGCCCGGCCGCCGGCGGGCGGCCGCGCTCGCGGCGGCGCTGCTCGTGGCCCCGGGCGTGCTCGCGCTGGAGCTCGTGGGCGGCGCGCCGCTGTCGGGGTGGGCGGTGGTGGTCGCCGCAGCGGCGATGGCGCTCCTCGTCGTGGCGCGGCTCCACCGCGCCACCGCGCAGGTGTCCTCCGCCGCCCGGGAGCGCGAGTCCCTCGTCGCCCGGGTGGCGCACCAGGCCTCCCACGACGCCCTCACGGGCCTGCCGAGCCGCACCCGCTCCCTCGCCGCGCTCGAGGTGGCCCTGCACTCGCAGCACCACCAGCACTCCCAGGACCACCGGCCCTCCCAGCACGCGCACCCGCGGGTCGACGACCGCCTCGTCGGCCTGCTGCGCGTCGACCTCGACCGCTTCACCCAGGTCAACGACCGCTACGGGCCCGGCGTCGGGGACGAGGTGCTCCGCGGCGCCGCCGACCGCCTGCGCGCCCTCGTGCGCGCGGACGACCACGTCGGGCGGCTCGGCGCCGACGAGTTCCTCGTCGTCCTCGGGCGGCGCACGGCCCTCGAGCTGCGCGAGGTCGCCGACCTCGTCGTCGTCGCCCTCTCCGCGCCGCTGCCCGCGGGCGACCGGGACGTCGCCGTCGGCGTCAGCGTCGGCGCGGCCCTGGCGTGCGGGCGCGGGACGACGGCCGACTCCCTGCTGGCCGACGGCGGCGTCGCCCTGGCCCGGGCCAAGGAGGGCGGGCGCGGTCGCGCCGTCGTCGTCGACACCGACCTGCGCCGCGAGCTCGAGGAGCAGGCCGCCGTGGAGGCCGCGCTCGTGCACGGCCTCGCGGCCGGCGAGCTGGTCCTGCGCTACCAGCCGGTGCACGAGCTCGCCGGGGGCGCCGTCACCGGCTACGAGGCCCTCGTCCGCTGGGAGCGGCCCGGGGTCGGCCTCGTCCCACCGGACCTCTTCATCCCCGTCGCGGAGCGCTCCGACCTCGTGTGCGACCTCGACCGCTGGGTGCTGGAGGAGGCCACCCGCCAGATGGCGGCGTGGACGGCGGCCGATCCCGACGCCTTCGCGGGGCGGCACGTCGCCGTCAACCTCTCCGGCCGCCACCTCGCGCGGCGCGTCGTCGTCGACCACGTGGCCGGGGCGCTGGAGCGCTCGGGCCTCGACCCGCACCAGCTCGTCGTGGAGATCACCGAGACCGTGCTCGTGGACGCCTCCACCGCGGGCGAGCACCTGGCGGCGCTCCGGGCGCTCGGGGTGCGCGCCAGCATCGACGACTTCGGCACCGGCTACACGTCCGTGGCGCAGCTGCGCCAGCTGCCCGCCGACGCGCTCAAGGTGGACCGCTCCTTCGTCTCCGGCACCGCCGCCGACACCGGGCTGCTCGCGCTCGTCGTCCAGGCCGGCCAGGCGGTGGGCCTGCGCGTCGTCGCCGAGGGCGTCGAGCACGTCGGCCAGCTCGCCCAGCTGCGGGCCCTCGGCTGCGACGAGGCGCAGGGCTACCTCCTGGCCCGCCCCCTCGCGCCGGAGCAGGTGCCCGGTCACGGGCCCGCGGCCGTCCCCCTCGTCCCGCTGCAGCCGCAGCCCGTGCAGGAGCCGGCGGGCGCCGCCGCGGCCGCCGCGGCCGGTGCCGCCGGCGCTCAC
>NZ_JABEMA010000037.1 GCF_013004605.1 Pseudokineococcus marinus | reverse complement strand
CGCAGGTCGCTGCCGCAGATCGTCGAGGCCCTCGTCCCCACGAGCACCTGCCCGTGGCCCGGCTCGGGGTCGGGCACCTCCCGCAGGTCGACCCGGCTACCTCCCGGCAGGTACGCAGCGCGCACGGTCAGCTCCTCCCGTCCGGCATCGGCGGGGCCTGCTCAGCGCTCACGGACGCCTACCGTCAGGACGAGGTTGGCGCACAGCCGCTGGTCCGCGGTGGCCACCACCACGGCCACGTCCTCGCGTCGCGTCGCCTCGTAGAAGTCCCAGCGGCTCAGGCTCTCCAGGGGGACGTCCGCCCCCAGGAGCTGCGCGTAGTCGGCGTGGGCCTCCACCGGCGAGCCGTCCGGCGAGGCCATGACCGTGGCCAGCTCGACGACGACGGCCTCCAGCAACGGCTGCAGGACGTCGGTGACGGCCACCATCCCGGGACGCAGGTTCAGGTGGACGACCTCCGCGATCGGGTTGGCCGCGGTGGTCAGCGGGAAGTTGCCGTCGGCCAGCACCACCCGGCCGCCGTGGCCGGCCCGACTGAGGGCGGCGAGCAGAGGCGGGTGCAGCAGCGAGTAGTTCAGCACCTCGGGCCTCCCGCCGGAGGGGCGTCGAGTGACGTCCCTCCCGTGACGGTGCCCTCGACGTCCCAGAGGTCCTCCCAGGAGCGGGCCTCGGGCCACAGGAAGACCTGCCCCTTGATGAGCCGGCTGCCGGTGTCGGCGGCCCGCAGCTCCTCGACCTCCTCGGGCGTCAACGGGTCCCCCGTCACGGCCGTGAGGTTCGCGGTGTACTGGGACGGCTTGACGGAGAAGGGGATCGGGATCTGCCCGTGCGCCACCGCCCACTTCAAGCACATGGCCACCGGGTGGACGCCGTGCCGTTCGGCGACCGCCCGCACGACGGGGTGCTCGACGTCGACGGGGTCGTCCTCGGTGCGGTCGCGCTGCGGGCGGGACGGGGACCCCAGGGGCGAGTACCCGACCGGCTGCACGCCGTTCTCGACGCAGAAGCGGAAGAGCTCCCGCTGCTGGAAGCAGGGGTGCATCTCCATCTCGTTGAGCGCGGGCAGGACGCGGGCGTCGCGCAGCAGGAGCCGCAGCTTGGGGACGGTCATGTTCGAGGTCCCGAGGTGGCGGACGACGCCGTCGTCCACGAGGTCCTCCAGCGCCCTCCACAGGCGCATGTACCGCTCGTGGTCGTAGGGCTGCGCGTGCGGGTCGCGGGCGTCCAGGTCAGCCATGGGCGGGTGGTGGTTGGGGAAGGGCCAGTGCACGAAGACGGCATCCAGGACGTCCAGGCGCAGGTCCGCCAGCGAGCGTCGGACGGAGGCGACGGCGTCTCGTGGGTCGTGCGCGTCGTTCCAGACCTTCGTCATGACGAAGAGGTCGTCGCGGCCCACGGACCCACCGGTCAGCGCCTCACCGAGGACGGCCCCCACGGCCTCCTCGTTGCCGTACACGGAGGCGCAGTCCACGAGCCGGTAGCCGGCGCGCAGCGCCCCCCGCACCGCCTCGGCCACCTGCTGAGGGCCGTAGGTGTCGGAGCCGAACGTCCCCATCCCGATCGCGGGGATCCGCGCGCCCGTCCGCAGCGTCCGTGTCGGGACGTCACGGGGGTCGACGCCCTGCTGGGCCGTCGCGGTACCGGCGGTGCTCATCCTCGGTCTCCCTCAGTCGTTCGTGGCGGAGCGCGCCCGCGCCAGGAGCTGCCGCGGCCGACGGCGGCCCACCGGTCCGAGCAGGCCGCTGACGGCGGGCGGGCCCCAGGCGGAGGGCGGGCGGTCCGCTGCACGTTAGCCGAAACGTTTTGCGCTGGGAACACCCGAGAACGCGTCTCTGCGGGTCTCCGGGGTCGCGAGGGCCATCACCGGCTCCGGGGCGGCAGACCGGCGTGGCTGGGGGTCAGCGCGGTGGGGCGGAGGCCAGGTCAGCGACCGAGCCGCCGGGGAGCAGGCGGCCGCGCAGCGTGACAGCGCGCGGCGGGCGAGCGTGGGCGTCCTGACCCATGTGGTCGCGGACGAGCGTGGCGGCGGCGTCGGCCATCTCGGCCACCGGCTGGACGTACATCGTGGTCCGCGGGCGTGTCACGGCGGCGAGGGGCTCGCTGTCGAAGCCGACGAGCGAGATGTCCTGCGGCACCTGCAGCCCGAGCTCGCTGACCGCCATGAGCGCGCCGAGGGTGAGCTCGTAGTTCGTGCAGTAGACCGCTGTCGGGGGTTCGGGCATCTGGACGAGCCGCGTGAGGCCGAGCCGCCCCGTGCTGGTCGTCAGCGGACCGCTCACCACCTGGGCCGGGTCGAGGGGAAGGTCGTGGTCGGCGAAGGCCTGGCTCGCACCGGCGAGCCGCTCGGACATGGTCCAGACGTCCTCGGGGCCGGTGATGACCGCGATCCGTCGGTGTCCTCGGGCGACCAGGTGGTCCACGACCTCACGGGAGGCGCCGCGGTTGTCCAGCGTCACGGTGTCCGAGGCCAGGCCCTCCACCACCCGGTCCACGCACACCACCCGGAGCCCTCGGCTCACGGCCTCCTGCAGCGCCGCCTCCTCGTGCGCGGGTGGGATGGCGACCAGGGCGTCGACGCCCCGGCGCTCCAGGAAGTCGACAGCGCCGCGGTCGACGGTGTCCGTGGCGCGGCTGGAGCAGATGAGGACGCTGATGCCGTCGCGGCGCAACGACGACTCGATGCCCGTGACGATGGTGAGGTGGAAGTCGTTGTTGAGCTCAGGGAGGAGGACCCCGAGGGTCCTCGACCGCCGGGTGCGCAGACTGCGCGCCGTCTCGTTCGGGCGGTAGTCGACGGCGGCGGCGGCGGCGACGATGGCCTGGCGGTTGGCCTCGAGCACCGTGCCGCCGTTGTAGAACTTCGAGATGGTGGCCAGCGACAGGCCGGTCTGGCGCTGGATGTCCTTGTAGGTGCCCGGCACCGCCCGCCTCCCGAAGGTCCCCGCTGGACCCGTCTCGAATCTAGAGCACGAGGGGCGTCCTGCCTCGGCTGTCGCGTCCGATCAGCGTGGAGGAGCGGGGACGGCCGACGTCCGGGACCCGGGCTCGCCGCGACACGCGCCCTGCCGACTGCTCGCCACGACGACGATGACCCTGTCATGACACGTGGCCCGATCAGGGCAGGACGCCGACCGTGGTGAGGCCCGCGTGCGCTCGTCGTGACGCTGGGCGTCGTGGCTCTGCGCTCCTCCTGGCCGATGGCTCGGGCGATCGGCTCCGCCTGGCGGCGTCGACGCGCCGGAACTGACCAGGACCTCGCCCGGTCGAGCGCCGTGCTCGTCGGCCACGGGGCCTGCCGCACACGTGCCGTCGCCGTCGTCACGGCGATCGTGGCCCCCGAGCCGTCAGAGCAGCTGGCGCGGGGGAGTCACGAGCGCGCCCCGACGTGCGGCCGGCCGACGTCGTGCCCTCGTCCTCGGCTGGCAGCAGCCGGCCCGTCAGGATGGAGAGCCTGCCGCCCGCGTACCCCCGCCTCGGGGCGGGGGCACGCGGTGATCGGGGCCGTCAGCCGTCCTCGGTCACGGCGCGGGGGGCGCGGCTGAGGACCGGCGCCGCCCGGGTCTGCGGCGCTCAGGCCCAGCGCACGACGTCCTCGGCCGCCAGGCGCGGCATCCGCGGGCGGTAGGAGCTCTCGTCCGGGTGCCCCAGGGTCACGACGAGCACCGCGTGCCAGTGCTCCTCGTCCGGGCCGGTGAAGAAGTCGGCGTCCACGCCCTCGGCGTCGAAGCCGGCCATGGGCCCGGCGGCCAGCCCGACGGCGCGTGCGGCGAGGAGCAAGTAGCCGGTCTGCATGGCGGCGGAGAAGCCGCCCATGCCCTCTCGCTTCGCCGGGTCGGCCTCGAGGGCCTCCTGCAGCTGCGCCATCGGGGGCATGACCTCGGGGATGCGCGTGTGGAAGCGGCGGTCGACCGCCAGGACGGCGACGGCCGGCGCGCCCTCGACGCGCTCGCGGTTGCCGCCCGCCATGCGCGCGGCGAGGCGGGCACGACCCTCCTCGGTGCGGACGAAGAGCACGCGCAGCGGCTGGGTGTTGGCCGACGTCGGCGCCCAGCGGGCCAGCTCCCACAGCTCGGCCAGCTCGGCGTCGGAGACGGGCTCGTCGGTGAAGCGGTTGGCGGTGCGCGCCTGGGTGAACAGGCTCGCCCGGCCCGCGTCCTCGAGGGGGAGCAGCGGACGGCGCCCGCCCTGGCGCGGGACGCCGGGCTGGTCCGTCGTGGGGCGGCCGGGCTGGGTGTCGGTGCTCATGGGTCCTCACCTGTCGTCGGGTGGTCGTCCAGGGCGAGGGCCCCGTCGTCCACGCCGGCGGTGGTGGGCCGCCGGACGTGCAGACGCCGGCGGGGTCGCCGGCATTCCCCGGTGCGCGCTCGTCCGTCGGGCCGGTGCCGAGCCCGCCATCTCCAGGTCGGTCGTCCACCGGCCGATCGGGGGGGTGTGACGTCGACACCCGCCGACCCGGCCCCGGTCGCCGCGGCGTCCCGCCCGGGCGGGTGGGACGCCGCGGCGCTCGTCGGGTGGTGCGCGCTCGTGGCGCTCGCCGTCGCCGTCGGCCGCTCCACGCGGGTCGAGGGCACCGAGCTGTCGCTCGTGGGCCCGGTGGCGGCCGTCACCTTCCTCGCGTGCCTGGCCGCCCGTCACCGCGGGGCGGTCGCGCTCGGTGGCGTCACCCTGCTGGTGGGGGGGATCTCCGCCGCCACGAACCTCGTCCTGGGCGCCGCCCCGGCGCTGGCCCTCGCCTTCGGCGCCGCCCACGCCGTCCACGGCCTCGTCGCCGCCGTGGTGCACGAGGCGCTGCGGCGCGGTCGGACAGGCGGTGCCCCTCCGGGGCCCGCGGACCGCAGGGCGCTCCACGAGCCCGCCGACCTGACCGCCCTCGTCGCCAGCGCCCTGGCCGGCTCGGCGGCCAGCGCCCTCGTCGGGCCGGTGTACCTGGCGGCGGCGGACGGCGCCCCGCTCCTCTCGACGGCGGGGGAGTGGGTCCTGCGCAACGTGGCCAGCACGGTCGTCCTCGCCGGCGCCGTCCTCGCCCTCGGGGACCGCCGTCGCGCCCGGCGCGCGGCTCGACGGGCGGCGGGCCGGGCCGGCGGCGGGAGCGGTGGCCGCCCGGGCGCACCGCTGCCGCGGGCCGGTCGCGCGGAGCTGGTGCTCCTCCAGGTCGGCGCCTGGTCGGTGTACGCCCTCGTCTACGTCGTCCTGGCCGAGGTGCCCGTCTCCTACGCGACGCTGCCCCTCTCGCTCCTGCTGGCGCTGCGCAGCTCACCGGCGCACGCGGCCGTCCACTCCGTCGTCGCCGGGGTGGTCGTCGTGCTCGGCACGCTCGCCGGCCACGGCCCCTTCGCGATGCTCGAGCCCGGGCTCCGCGTCGTCGTCGCGCAGGGCTTCGTCGTCGTGGCGGCGAGCGCCGCGATGGCGCTGGCCCTGTACCGGTGCCAGCGCGACGAGCTGCTCGACGGCCTCGCGCGGGCCCAGGCGGCCGCCGACGACCGCGCCGAGCTGCTCCGCAAGGGCTTCGACGACGCCCCCGCGGGGATGGCCCTCGTCGACCTGGCCCTCGTCCACCTGAGGAGGGCCGCCCCGTCGGACGGCGACGGTGGGCAGGGCGCCACGCTCCGCGTCGCGAACGCGGCCTTCGGCGCCTTCCTCGGCGTCCCCGCGGGCTCGCTGGCGGGGACGCCCGTCGACCACCTGCCCGCCGAGCACGAGGGGCCGGGCACGTGCGCCCTGGACGCCGTCGCCGCGGGCGCCGAGCGCGCCACCTGCGAGCACGTCACGGCGCACGGGCGTCGGGGCCGCCTCGACGTCACGCGCATCACCCCGCGCCACAGCCGCCCCTACCTCCTCGTCAGCGTCGAGGACGTCACGGCCCAGCGGCGCCTCGAGGCCGCCCTGCGCCACCGGGCCGACCACGACGAGCTCACCGGACTGCCCGGGCGCGAGGTCCTCACCGCGCGCCTGCGGCGCGCGCTCGAGCGCGAGGGGAGCAGGGACGTCGGCGTGCTCTTCGTGGACCTCGACGGCTTCAAGGCCGTCAACGACACGGCGGGCCACGCCGCCGGCGACGCGCTGCTGCGCGTCGTCGCCACGCGGCTGGCCGCCGCGGTGCGCCCGGACGACGTCGTCGCCCGCTTCGGCGGCGACGAGTTCGCCGTCCTGTGCCACGACGTCGCCTCACCGGCGGCGCTCGTGGCCGTCGGCGCCCGCGTCGTCCGCGCCCTCGAGGAGCCCGTCGTCCTCGAGGGCGGCGCCCACCTCGTCGGCGCGAGCGTCGGCGCCTGCGCGACCGCGGGCACCGCGCCGGGCACGGGGGCGGAGGAGGTGCTGCGACGGGCCGACGCCGCCATGTACGAGGCCAAGCGCGCGGGCCGGGGCCGGGTGCGCCTCGACGGCGCGCAGGACCTGCCGCAGCCCCGCCGGTCGGCCGAGGTGCGGCCGCCCGAGGGGACGCCGACCATCCGCACCTGAACGACGCGACGCCCCCGCCCCGGAGCGGGGCGAGGGCGTCGTCGGCCCGGCCGTCGTGGTCGACGGCCGCCAGGGCTACCGGCCGTGGCGGCCGTGCGCCTGGACGCCCCGGTCGAGGTCGGCGGCGAAGGACGCCACCCACGACATCGGCGCGTTCCAGTTGATGGTGATCTCGTTGGTCGACCACGACCCGATGTCGTCGAGGTAGCACAGCTGCGCCGCGCAGCCGCCGAGGACCGGCGCGGCCACCGGGTCGCCCGAGGACGCCGCCGTGGAGTTCGGGCCGCCCGACAGCGTCCCCGCCGGCGGGTGCGGCAGCGACGGGTCCAGCTGGGCGGCGTACCACCGGCTGTGCTGGTTGCGGCTGTCCCGCTCGCCGTAGCCGGTGACGTAGCTCCGGTCGAGGGCGTTGCGGCCGAAGAGGTAGTCCAGGCCGCCGAGGAACGCGTCGGCGTAGCGCGCGTCCCCGGTGAGGTCGTAGGCGGTGCCGACGACCTGCAGCGAGTTCGTGACGGCGCTGTTCGAGCCCCACGCGTACTGGCCGTCCTCGGGGGCGTAGGTCTGCCCGAAGGGCTGGCCCTCGGCGGCCTCGACGTAGCCGTCCGCACCCGCCACCACGCTCGCGCGCACGCGCTCGCGGTCGGGCAGGTCGCTCGGCACGGTGGCGAGGTCGAGCCGGCCCAGCGCCGCCACGTCGCCCCAGGAGAAGGCCCCGTCGCCGAAGACGTCACCCGTGTGGTGCGGCGAGGCGAGGACGTCGGACTCGTAGGCGTCCTCCCCGGTGGTGAGGAAGAGCTCGGCGGCGGCCCAGTAGAACTCGTCGCTGACGTCGTCGTCGTCGTACGGCCCGCTGCCCGGGTTCGGGTCGACGGCCGGGTCCGGTGCGGGGGCGTAGAGGTGGGGCTCGGCCTGCGCCGCGGCGTACGCGGTGCGGGCCGCGGCCAGCAGCTCGTCGGCGAAGGCCGCGTCGTAGGGGCGCCACAGCCGGGCGCCCTGGGCCGCCGCCGCCGCGAGGTTCAGCGCCGCCGCGGTGGACGGGCGGTAGAGGTGCCGCGGCTGGGGGTCGTCGGCCGGCAGGAGCGGCAGGCCGGTCCAGTCGGCGTCGGCCACCTTGTGGTACGCCATGCCGGCGTGCTGCTCGCCCGCCGGCACCTGCATGCGGAGCATCCACTCGAGCTCCCAGCGGACCTCGTCGAGCAGGTCCGGGACCCCGTTGCCCGCCTCCGGGATGCGCAGGGCGCCGTCGCCGAGCACGTCGCGGTCCGCGGTGCGCGCGCTGCCGCGGCGCTCCTGCTCCTGGAGGAGCTGCGCGACGGCGATGCCGCCGTTGACGACGTACTTGCCGTGGTCGCCCGCGTCGTACCAGCCGCCCGTCACGTCGTGCGTCCCCGCGCAGGTCCAGGGCTCCTCGCCCTGGTCGACGTAGAGCTGCTGGGCGTCGTCCTCGAGCGGCAGGCACGGCACCGCGGCGTCGCCCTGGTTCGGCGCGACGCCGACGTGCCCGGCCTCGCGGCCGTAGCCGGGGACGAGCTCGTCCGAGATGGCGATGCCGCTCCGGTTGGTGTGGAAGAAGGTCTTCGCGTCGGTGCGCAGCGGCTCGTAGAGGTCGGCGGCGATGGCGAAGGGCTGGCTCGTGGCGCCGTCCGCGACGAGCGTGAAGCCCTCGCCCGACACGGGCACGCGGCTGAAGTCGATGGTGTGGACGTTCGTCCCCGCCGTCGGGTCGACCCCGCGCGGGGTGCTCTCGCCGCGCGACAGCCGCCGGCCGTCGGCGCGCCGCAGCTCCCAGCGCACCGGCTCGGTCGACTCGGTCACGAGCGTCGCGGCCTTCGGCCCGCGGGGCAGGTAGCCGAGGTGGTTGACCTTGAGGCGCGAGCCGGTGTCGGGCACGTACGCCTCGGGCTCCGCGCCGCCGGTGAGGCTGACGTCGTCGACGCACAGGCGGTAGGCCTCCGCGTTGGCGATGTCCTGCTGGATCGCCAGCTCCGCGGCCGCGTAGTCCTGCTCCGGCGTGAACGTCGCCGCGAAGGACGTCGGCTCGGGCGTCAGCGCCAGCTTCCGCGCCGGCAGGAACGGCAGGTAGTTGAGGTCCGCCCCGGCCTGGACGACGACGCGCACGTTCGCCGCCGTCGCCGGCTCGGTGAGGGCCTCGAAGGTGAGCCGGTAGGTCTCCCCGGCCTCCATCGGCACCTGCTGGGTGAGGGCGGCGCTGTAGGGCCCGCTGCCGGCCGGGACGTCGACGCAGCCGCGGCCGTCGACGACCGACGGCGAGGGGTAGGCCGTCCAGCCCACCAGGCCGTCGTCGAAGGACCCGTTGACGACCTGCTCGGCGCCCGGGGCGGCCGGGTCGTCGGCGGAGGCGGGGACCGCCGCGCCCACGAGCCCGGTCGCGGCGAGGACCGAGACGGCGAGGGCCGCGGTCGACCGCGCCCTCGTCGGGCGGGCGGGTCGGGGCTCGGGGGAGCGCGGCTCGGGCGAGCGCGCGGGCGGGAGGGGACGCGTCATCGGGACCTCTCTGGGGCGTGGGGGACGGCGTCGGCGACGGCCTCGGCGGGGTGGCGGGGTGCGCGCACGAGCCGGCTGCAGGTGGCTGGGAGCCGCGCCGGGGGGCGTCGCGCGCTGCCGCAGGTCGACGTCGAGCTGCGAGTGGGAGCGCTTCCACGTACTCCGTCACAGTGGGGCACCGGTGACACGGGTGTCAAGAGGGACGGATGCCCCGGAAGCGGACGCGCGGACGGCCCGGCGCGAGGCGCCGGGCCGTCCGTGGTGCGGGTGCGCCCTCGGCCGGGCGCGGAGGTCGTGAGCGGTGTCAGCCCTTGATGGCGCCGGCGGTGATGCCGCCGACGATCTGCCGGCCGAAGATCGCCGTGACGACGAGCAGGGGCACGGTCGCGAGCACCGTCCCGGCGAGGATCACCGAGATGTCCGGCGTGTAGCCGGCGCCGATCCCGGCCACGGCCACCTGGATGGTCGGGCTCTGCCGCACGACGATGAACGGCCACAGGAAGTCGTTCCACGCCGCCATGAACGACAGGATCCCGAGGACGGCCATCCCGGGGCGGGCGAGCGGGAAGACGATCGAGAAGACCGTCCGGTTGAGCGAGGCGCCGTCGACGCGCGCCGCCTCGACGAGCTCGTCGGGGAGCGCCTGGGAGATGAACTGCCGCATGAAGAAGACGCCGAAGGCGGTGACGGCGCTCGGGAGGATGACCGACATGAGGTTGTTGACCAGGCCGAGCCGGGTCATCACGACGTAGAGCGGGATGATGCTCAGCGTCGGGGGGATCGTCAGGGTCGCCACCGTGATGCCGAAGAGGGCGTTGCGGCCGCGGAACCGGGCCTTCGCGAAGGCGAAGCCCGCCAGGGTGCAGAAGAACACCGTGGTGGCGGTGACCGCGAGGGAGACGACGAGCGAGCGGCCGAGCGCCGCGACGAGGTCGGCCTGCTCGAGCGCCAGCCGCATGTTGTCGAAGATCGCCGGCCCCGGGAAGAGCGGCGGGGTGCCGTCGTAGAGGTCCGACGGCGTGTGCGAGGCGGCGACGAGCGAGTAGTAGAAGGGGAAGAGGAAGAGCAGCGCCGTGATGGTCAGGATGACGTAGGTCAGCGGGCCGGCGCTGTCGTCCGCGCGGCGACGGCTGCGACGGGGCTCCGCCGGGCCCTCGACGGGTGCGGCGAGGCGGACGTCGGCGTCGGGGCTCGAGGTCATCGGGAGGCCTTCCGGGTCGAGGCGCTGCGACGGCGGATCAGGGGCTGGCCCTTGTCGCGGGTGCGCAGCTGGGCGAGGCCGGCGTTGAGCAGGACCAGCAGGATGACGATGATCAGCGTGACGCAGGCGATGGCGGCAGCCCGGCCGAGGCGGCCGATCTCGAAGCCGATGTTGTACATGTACAGCGTCAGCACCTGGTACTGGCCGAGCGCCCCGCCCTCCGCGCCGTTGCCGAAGAGGAACGGCTCGGTGAAGAGCTGGGTGGCGCCGATCGTGGAGAGCACGATCGTGAAGAGGATCGTGGGCCGCAGGCCGGGGATCGTCACGTGGAGGAACTGGCGGAAGCGGCCCGCGCCGTCGATGGCGGCCGCCTCGTAGAGGTCCTTGGGGATCGACTGCATGCCCGCGAGGTAGATGAGGGCGTTGTAGCCCGTCCAGTGCCAGGTGACGATGGTGGCGATGGCGATCTGGGCGGTCCAGTTGCCGTTCGTCCAGTTGATCGGATCGATGCCGAGCATCCCGAGGACGACGTTCATCAGGCCGCCGGGGGTGTTCGCGAAGATCGACGCGAAGACGAGCGTGGCGGCCACCAGCGAGGTGGCGTAGGGAACGATCATGGAGACGCGGAAAAAGGCCCGCACCTTCATGTTGTAGTTCAGCAGGTGCGCGAGGCCGAGCGCCATGAGCAGCTGCGGCACGGTGGAGATGAGGCCGATCGTCAGCGTCTTCCACAGGCTGTTGTAGAAGGACGGGCTGCCGAAGAGCCAGGTGTAGTTCTCCCACCCGACGAACTCGGGGTCGCCGCCGCCGAGCCGGTACTCCTGGAAGCTGATCCACACCGTGTAGACGAGGGGGAAGAGCCCGAAGGCGCCGAAGAGCAGGAAGAACGGCGCGATGTAGACGTAGGGCGCCCGGCGGTAGGCGCGGCCCTCGCGGCGCGAGCGCCGGACGAGGTCCGGTGGCGCCTGGGCGGGGGGCCGCCCGGCCGGGGGCTCCGCGGTCGTCGTCGGTGCGTGGGCCGCCATGTCAGCTCTCCTCCTCGTCCGGCGCGTCGGCGCCGGGCCTCACCGGGTGGGGGTCCCGCGGGGCGGGACGGCCGCGGCGGCGCGGGCCGCCGCGGCAGACGGGTGGCCCCCCGCTGGTGAGCGGGGGGCCAACCGTGCGCCCGGTCGTCAGCCGACCGTGTCGTTGATGGTGCGGACGGCCAGCTGCCACGCCTCGTCGGGCGCCACGCCGTTGGCCTCGACGGCGGTCAGCGCGTCACCGATGGCCTGGTCGATGGCGCCGTCGTCGACGCCCAGCGGCTGGTTGGGAGCCGCCTGCGCGGCCGTGGAGAAGATCTCGCCGATGGGCGCGCCGTTGAAGTACTCGTCGGTCACGTCCGTGGTCTGCTCCTGGGCGACCGTGTTGGACGGGTAGGCCAGCCCCTGGCGGAACTCGTCGGCCTCGGCCTCGGCGCTCGTCAGCCAGGCGGCGAGGTCCACGGCGGCCTCGCGGTTCGGGCTGTCCTGCGGGACGGCGAGGAAGGAGCCGCCCCAGTTGCCGCCGAGCTCCTGGGGGAGGGGCAGGACGTTCCAGTTCCCGGCGTTCTCGTCGCCGGCCTGCTGCTTGATGTAGCCGAGCATCCACGCCGGGCAGGCGATGGTGGCGAAGTCACCGGTGTTCATCGCCGTGTTCCACGCGGGGTCGAACTGGGACAGCCCGGCCGTGAGGCCCTTCTCGGCCGCGCTGGCCGCGCGGTCGAAGGACGGCTTGACCGTGTCGTTGGTCTCCCAGGTCGGCTCGCCCTCCTCGTCGTAGTTGCGGACGGGCTCGACCGAGGTCAGCACGCGGTAGTAGCCGCCGACCGAGTCCATCCAGGCCTGGCCGCCGGTGGCCTCGGCGTACTGCTCGCCCACGGACTCGTAGGAGTCCCAGTCGGTGATCTGCTGCGCGAGCTCGGCGGGGTCGGAGGGCAGTCCCGCCTCCTCGAGCTTGTCGCTGCGGTAGCAGATGGCCATGGGCCCGGAGTCGGTCGGCAGCCCGAGCACGGCGCCGTCCTCGGTCGTCACGGCGCCGACGGCGGCGTCGGTCTCCTCCTCCAGCTGGTCGGCGACGGGGGTCTGGAGCATGTCGACCCAGACGTCCTGCTGCTGGCTCGAGACGAGCGCGGCGCGGCTGATCTCGAACGGCTGGATGTCGGCCAGGCCCGAGCCCGAGTTGATCTTCGTGGCCAGCGCCGTCCAGTAGTCGCTCTCCTGCTGGACCTCGGAGTACTCGATGGTGACGTTGGGGTGGTCCTCCATGTACTGGTCGAGGAGGCCGGCCTTCTCGTAGTTGGCGAAGATGCCGCCGAAGGAGTCGACGGTGATCGTCACGTCCTGGTTCGGGTCCGCGGTGCCGACGGGCTCGCTGTCCGAGGAGGAGGAGCCCCCGCACGCGCTGAGGCCGAGCGAGGCGACGCCGAGCGCCGCCACGGCGAGCACGGCCTTCCGGGAGCGGGTTCGAGCAGAGAACACGGAGTACTCCTCACGGACCTCCCGTGCGGGAGGTCGATCGTCGTTGACCGAGCAGTGGTGCGGGGTGCGGCGGTGCGGCCCCGGGGAGGGGCCTCGCCTGTGGACGCGACCCACGGCTCTGCGGGTCGGTGCCACCGGCGGTCGTGCAGGTGGGGCGGCGGTGCGCCGGGCCGTGGAAGCGCTCCCACGACGCCGTGTGCAACGTTGTCGAAAGGTTCGCACCGATGTCAACCCCCCGGTGGCGCAACACCCGTGCGTCAGGTACCGATCCGGTCTCGCTCACCCGGACGGGCACCTGCGGGCGACCGGGCGCGCCGCTCAGGAGGAGGAGCGCACGACGAGCCGGGGGCGCAGCACCGAGCCGCCCCGGCCCTCGTCGACCCCGCCGACCGCCAGCGCGACCGCGAGGGTGGCGCTCTCCCGGCCGAGCTCCTCGAGCGGCTGGCGGACCGTCGTCAGGGCCGGTTGGACGGCGGAGGCGAGGGGGATGTCGTCGTAGCCGACGACGGCGACGTCGTCCGGCACGACCAGCCCCCGCTCGCGCAGGAGGCCGAGGGCCCCGACGGCCATGAGGTCGTTCTGCGCGAGCACGGCGTCGAGCCCCGGGACGCGCTCGAGCAGCGCGGACGCGGCCCGCCGGCCGCCCTCGGTCGTGTAGTCGCCCTCCACGACGGCCACCGACGGCTCCCCGGCGGGGGCCGGGCCCCCGGGTGCGCCGACCGCGCCGCCGGCGGCGACCACCGCGCGGCGCACGCCCTCGAGGCGGTCCTCGGCGCTCGGCATGTCGAGCGGGCCCGTGATGACGCCGAGCCGACGGCGCCCTCGCCCGAGGACGTGCTCGGCCGCGGCGAGGCCGCCGGCGACGTTGTCGGTGTCGGCGCGCGGCACGTCGTCGGTGACGCCCTCGGGCGGGCGCCCGACGAGCACCACGGGCACGCCGCGCTCGCGCAGCTGCGCCGGGGCGGTCTCGCCCGCGTGCACCGACAGGAAGATGGCGGCGTCCACGTGCCCGCCCGCGGCGAAGCGCACGAGCCGCTCCCGGTCGTCCTCGGACGCGACGACGGCGAAGACGAGCTGGCGCCGGCTGGCGGCGACGACGCGGTGGGCCCCCTTGAGCACGCTGGCGAAGAAGGGGTCGGAGAAGAAGCGCTCCTCGCGCTCGCACACGACGAAGGCGACGGCGTCGCTGCGGCGGGTGACGAGCGCGCGGGCCGCCGCGTTGGGGACGTAGGACAGCGAGGCCGCCGCGGCGAGGACCCGCTCCCGCGCGTCGTCGCTGACCCGGGGGGAGCCGGTGAGGACCCGGCTGGCCGTGGCGCGCGAGACGCCCGCGGTCCGGGCGACCGAGTCCAGGGTCGCGGTCGCGCGGCCGTCCTCGACGCTCACGCGGCACCGTCCTCCACCAGCGGCTGCACCGGGCGAGTATGGGGCCCGAGGGCGGGCCCGGGCGACGGGCCGGACGTGTGGCCCGACCGGCCGGCGGGGGACGACGACGGCCCGGTGCGTCGCACCGGGCCGTCGTCGGAAGGGGGCGCCGTCTGCAAGAGGACGGCAGGACCCCGCGGGGGTCTCAGCCCTGGTCGCGGACCTGCTGCGCCTGGCCCTGGGCCTGGCCCTTGACGTCCTGCGCGCGGCCCTGGGCCTCGCCCTTGACGTCCTGCGCGCGGCCCTGGGCCTCGCCCCTGACCTCCTGCGCGCCGCCCTGCGCCGACTCCTTGACCGACTGCGCGGCCTCCTGCGCGGGCTGCTTCAGGTCCTGCGCCACGTGCTGCGCCTGGCCCTTGAGGTCGTCGACGAGCGGCTGCGCCTTCTGCTTGGCGCGCTCGGCGGCGTCCTGCTCCGTGCGGCTCGTGGGGATGAGGCCCGCCACGAGGAGGCCCGCGCCGAAGGCCACGAGGCCGGCGGCGAACGGGTTGCCCCGGGTGCGGTCGGCGGCCTGGTGCGGCGCCGAGCCGACGGCGTCGCGCGCGCCGCCGGTCGCCGACCCGGCCTGGTCGCGGGCGTCGTGGGCCTTCCCCATGACGCGCTCCTTGAGGTCGTTGGCGCGGCCCTTGGCCCGGTCCACCTGGCGGTGGGCCTGGGTCGAGGGGCTGGCCTCGTGGCCGAGCTCGTCGACGTCGGCGCTCAGCGACGCCCGCGTGCGCTCGATGTCGGCGCGGATCTCTTCAGGGCTCTGGTTCGGGCTCTGGCTCATCGGTTGGCCTCCTCGTGCCCCTTGACGGCGTTCGGGATCTTCTGGAGGGACTGCTGCGTCTGGGGCAGGCCCTTGGTCTTCTGGAGCTCGCCACGCCCGACGACGGCCAGCACCGCGGCGACCACGGCCCACACGGCCGCGACCACGAGCGCGGACCAGCCGTAGCCGGTGGCGTTCCCGAGGCCCCACCAGAGGGCGATCGAGAGGAAGAGCAGGACGAAGTGCCCGGCGACGCCGGCCCCGCCCAGCATCCCGGCGCCCTTGCCCGCGTGGGCGGCGGACTCCTTGGCCTCCGCCTTCGCCAGCGCGATCTCCTGGCGGACGAGGGTCGACACGTCGGTCGTCACGGCGCTCATCAGCTCGCCCAGCGAGCGGTGGTCCTCGGGTGCGGCGGCGCGAGGCTCGTCGAGGTGGCCGTCGACCGGGTGCGAGCCCTCCGCGCGAGCGCTCACAGCGCCGTCCCGCGGGGGCTGCCCGGCTCGCCGAGGGGAGTCCCGGCCGTGCCGGTGCCCTCGGCGGGCAGCCGGGTCCCGCGCGGCTCCACCGCGGCGGTGCCGTAGGCGGCGCCGCCGGTCGAGGAGGTCCCCGTCGAGGACGGGCCGGTCGCCGTGGTGCCGCCCTGCGCGGAGCCGGCGCCGGAGTCGGACCCGGAGTCCTTCAGCCCGCGGCCGAGGCGGCCGGCGAGGACGCCGGCGCCGGCGGCGAGCGCGAGGAAGGTGCCCGGGCGGCGGGCGGCGAAGCGGCGAACGTCGTCGAGGAGCTGCGCGGGCTCGCGGTCCCCGAGCCAGCGGGCGGCGTCGTCGACCCGGTCGGCCGCCTGGCGCGCCAGGTCCGTCACCGGGCCCTGCTGGTCGCTGCCGTCGACCATGCCGCGCAGCTCGCCGGTCACGGCCGAGAGCCCCTGGGCGGCCCGGCGCTGCTGCTCGCCGGCGTGCTGGGTCAGCTGCTCGCGGCCCTCGGCGTAGAGGTGACGGGCCTGGGTCCTCGCCTCGTCGGCCGTCTCGCCGGCCTTCTCCTTCGCCGTGCCGGCGACCTCCTGGCCGGCCTGCTTCGCGGAGCCGGCGACCTCCTGGCCGGCGCCCTTGGCGGAGCCGGCGACCTCCTGGCCGGCGCCCTTGGCGGAGCCGGCGACCTGCTGCCCGGCTCCGCGGGCCTCGTCGGCCCGGCTGGTGCTGCCGTCGCCGGTCGCCGCCAGCGGCTCGGCGGTCGTGCGGTCGAACGGGTCGTCGGCGCGGTGCGCGGACGACCCACCTGTGCTCTGGCTCATGGGTGCTCCCTCGGTGCGTCCGCGACGCCGCCCCCTGGACGGGCGGCTCGCGCGCTCCCGGGCCCGCGGTCGGCGCCGTCGGGGGCGTCGGTGGGCGGGCG
>NZ_JABEMA010000369.1 GCF_013004605.1 Pseudokineococcus marinus | reverse complement strand
GCTCCCCCGGCGGGCGCCCCGCGCCAGAGGTGGCACAGCGCGAGCGCGAGCGCGTCGGCGGCGTCGGCGGGCCGCGGCGCCTCGTCGAGGCCGAGGATGCGGGTCACCATCGCCGTGACCTGGGCCTTGCCGGCCCTCCCCGAGCCGGTGACGGCGGCCTTGACCTCGCTCGGGGTGTGCAGCCCCACCGGGACGCCGGCCCGCGCCGCCGCCAGCAGCGCGACGCCCGACGCCTGGGCCGTGCCCATGACCGTGCTGACGTCGTGGCGGCTGAAGACGCGCTCGACGGCGACGGCGTCCGGGCGGTGGCGGGCGACGGCGAGCTCGAGCGCCTCGGACACCGCGAGCAGCCGCTCGGCCAGCGGCGCGTCCACGGGGGTGCGGACCACCGCGACCTCGACGAGGCGCGCGCGCCGGCCCGGCAGCCCGTCGACGACGCCGACGCCGCAGCGGGTGAGCCCCGGGTCGACCGCCAGCACGCGCACCGGCCCACGGTCGCAGCCGTGGGACGCCCCGGCGGCGCGCGACGCGCCGGGACGGTCGGCCGCGGCGCCCGGGTCAGCCGACCTGCGCGAGCACCTCGTCGCTGGCGTCGAAGTTGGCGTAGACGTTCTGCACGTCGTCGCTGTCCTCGAGCGCGTCGATGAGGCGGAGCACCTTCTCGGCGCCCTCGGCGTCGAGCTCGACCTGCATCGAGGGCACGAACTGCGCCTCGGCGGAGTCGTAGTCGATGCCCGCGTCCTGCAGGGCGGTGCGCACGGCGACGAGGTCGGTGGCCTCGCTGATGACCTCGTAGACGTCACCGGCCGCGTTGACCTCCTCGGCGCCCGCGTCGAGGACGGCCGTGAGGACGTCGTCCTCGCCGAGGCCCTCGGCCGGCACCGTGACGACGCCCTTGCGGGTGAAGAGGTAGGAGACGCTGCCCGGGTCGGCCATCGTGCCGCCGTTGCGCGTGAAGGCCACGCGGACGTCGGACGCCGCCCGGTTGCGATTGTCGGTGAGGCACTCGACGAGCACGGCGACGCCGTTGGGGCCGTACCCCTCGTACATGATCGTCTGGTAGTCGGCCCCGCCGCCCTCGGCGCCCGAGCCGCGCTTGACGGCGCGGTCGATGTTGTCGTTGGGGACCGAGCTCTTCTTCGCCTTCTGGATGGCGTCGAAGAGGGTGGGGTTGCCCGTCGGGTCCCCGCCGCCGGTGCGGGCCGCGACCTCGACGTTCTTGATGAGCTTCGCGAAGAGCTTGCTCCGCTTGGCGTCGACGACGGCCTTCTTGTGCTTGGTGGTTGCCCACTTGGAGTGGCCGGACATGGCGGATCGACCTCCTGCGCGTGCGGGCCCCGGCCCCCACCGGGACGTGCGCTGCGGGCCCCACCCGACGGGCTCGTCGGGTCAGGCCGCGCGGACGATCTCGGCGAAGAGCCGGTGCACCCGGGTGTCCCCGGTGATCTCCGGGTGGAACGACGTCGCGAGCAGGTTCCCCGCTCGCACCGCGACGATGGTACCGGCGGCGGGCCCCGCGGGGACGACGCCGAGCGCCTCCACGTCGGGCCCCGCCTCCTCCACCCACGGCGCCCGGATGAAGACGGCGTGGACGGGACCGGGCGCCACGGCCGCGGCGGCGCCGTCGGGGTCGGGCCACGCCCGGTCGCTGACGCCCGTGATCTCGAGGTCGGTCTCGAAGCTGTCGACCTGGCGGCCGAAGGCGTTGCGGCGGACGGTGACGTCGAGCCCGCCGAGCGTCTGCTGGTCGCGCGTGCCGTCGAGGAGGCGGTCGGCCAGCAGGATCATCCCGGCGCACGAGCCGTAGACGGGGAGGCCCTCGCGGATCCGGCGCACCAGCGGCTCCCGCAGCTCGAAGACCCGCAGCAGCTTGTCGATGACGGTGGACTCCCCGCCCGGCAGCACGAGCCCGTGGACGGAGGCCAGCTCCTCCGGGCGCCGGACGACGACGGCCTCGGCCCCGGCGGCGCGCAGCGCGGCCAGGTGCTCGCGGCTGTCGCCCTGCAGCCCGAGGACGCCGATGACGGGGGCAGCGCTCACGTCGGTCGACCCTACGGGGCGGCGCGGGCACCGCCCGCCCCCGACCGGCCCCCGGAGGGGGTGCCGGGGGCCGGGACCGGGGCGAGGGGGGACGCGAGCCGGGCGCGCTCGACCTCCCGGGCGGCGCAGGCGTCCTCGAGCGCCCCCCGCGCACCCGGGTCGGCGACCTCGAGCTCCGCCAGCTCCAGCGCCCCCGCGGTCGGCCGCACGAGCAGCCACGGCGCGAGGGCGGGCGCGGGCTCGCAGCCGACGTGGACGGTGAGCACGACGTCGGTCGTCCCGCCGGCGCGGACGACGACGGGCGCGTCGGCGCGGGAGGCGAGCCAGCCGGCGCCGGTGAGGGCGACCCGGCCGGGGACGCGGTGGCCCGGCTCCCCGGACCCGCCGCCCAGGACGAGGACGTCGACGCCTCCCCGCCCCTCCACGGCCAGGCGGACGGCCAGCACGTCCGCGCGCGGGTCAGCGTCGGGGTCGGGGCGCGCCTCCACGACGACGAGGCGCACGGCCCCGGGCTCGTCCCCGGGCTCGTGCACGTCCTCGTCCACGGCCGCCGCCGCCGCAGCGGGGCTGCGGACAGGGCTGGGGGCGTCGGACCGCGGCACGAGGCCGGCGGCGCCGACCCCGGCCAGGAGCGCGAGGGCGGCGAGGGCGAGCGGGGCCGACGCGGAGATC
>NZ_JABEMA010000368.1 GCF_013004605.1 Pseudokineococcus marinus | reverse complement strand
CTCGTCCTCGTCGCCGGGCCCCAGCTGCCGGAGGACGACCTGCGCGCGCTGCGCCGCCTCGCCGCGGCGCGCGACGACCTCCACGTCGTCCGCTTCAGCCGCCACAGCGCGGCCTGGGCCGCCGGCGCCGCGGCCGTCGTCGCGATGGGGGGCGCCAACACGGTCGCCGAGCTCCTGGCCACGGACGTCCCGGCGCTCGTCGTGCCGCGCACCCGACCCCGCCGGGAGCAGGAGGTGCGCGCCCGCGCCCTCGAGAGCCGCGGGGCCCTCGACGTCCTGCTGCCCGAGGAGGTGACACCGGGGCGGCTCGGCGCCTGGCTCGCCGGTGCCGTCGAGCGCCGCGCGGACCGCTCCGGGCTGGCCCTCGACGGCCTGCGCGCCGTCGCCGAGCGCGCCTCCCGCCACCTGCACCCGGCCGGCCCGTGGGCCACCGCCACCGCCACCGCCACCGCCTCCGCCTCCGACGACCCCTGGGAGACCCGCCGTGCTGCTGTCTGACCCCCTCGCCCCGAGCGTCCCGCCCCTCGTGCAGCCGCCCCTCCCCGTGGTCGCGGGGGCGCGCGGCCCCGGGGGAGCGGTCGTCGGCTACGTGGTCAAGAGCTACCCGCGCTTCTCGGAGACCTTCGTCGTCCGCGAGCTCGTCGCCCGGGAGGAGGCGGGGGAGCGATGCGTCGTCGCCAGCCTCCGGCCGCCGCGGGACCCCCGCTTCCACGCGCTGCTCGCCCGCGTCCAGGCGCCCGTGACCTACGTGCCGGACGACGTCCGGGGCGGGCTCGTCCGGGTGTGGGAGGGGCTGGCCGCGCTGCGGACGGCGGGCGTCGTCCCGTCCCGCGCAGCGCTCGACGCGCTGCTCGACGAGGAGCCCGCGGTGGCGGCCCAGGCCGTCGGCGTCGCCCGCTGGGCCGCGGAGAGCGGCGTCACGCACCTGCACGCGCACTTCGCCTCGCTCCCCGGCCGGACCACCCGCCTCGCGGCGCTGCTCACCGGCCTGCCGTGGACGGTGACCGCCCACGCGAAGGACGTCTTCCACGACGACGTCGACCCGCGCCGCCTCGCGGCCGTCATGGCGGACGCCGACGGCGTCGTCGCCGTCAGCGACATGACGACCGCGTGGTTGGCGCAGCGGCACCCGGCGGCCCGGCTGCACCGGGTCCACAACGGCCTGGACCTCGCCGAGCTCGTGCGGAGCAGCCCCGCCCGCCGGCCGGCCGTCGTCGCCGCCGTCGGCCGGCTCGTGCCGAAGAAGGGCTTCGACGTCCTCCTCGACGCCGTCGCGCTGCTGCGGGGGCGGGGCGTCGACGTCCGGCTGCGCCTGGCGGGGGCGGGCGACGGCGCCGCCGACCTCGCCCGCCAGGTCGAGCGGCTCGGCCTGCGGTCGGTCGTCGAGCTGCTCGGCCCGCTGCCGCAGCACGACGTCGTCGCCCTCCTGCGCGGGGCTGCCGTCTTCGCGGCTCCCTGCGTCGTCGCTGACGACGGCGACCGGGACGGCCTGCCCACCGTCGTCCTCGAGTCCCTCGCCACCGGGACGCCCGTCGTCTCGACGCCGGTCACCGGCATCCCCGAGGCCGTGGTCGACGGCGTCACGGGGCTCCTCGTGCCGGAGCGGGACGCCACCGCCCTCGCCGACGCGCTGCAGCGGCTGCTCGCGGACGGCGAGGAGCGCGAGCGCCTCTCGCGGGCCGGGCGGGCGCACGTCGAGCAGCGCTTCGACGTGCGCGGCCAGGCCGCGGCCCTGCGGGCCGTCACCGCCGGCGTCGCCGCGGCCCGCGCCGCCGCCCCGACCTCCACCGACCCGACCTCCGGGGTGACGCCGTGAGCGCCGCGCCCCGGCCCGCCGTCCACGTCGTCCTCGACCCGGGCGTGCCCGCGTACGGGCGCAAGGGCTGCTCGGTCCACGTGCAGGGGGTGCTGCGGCGCCTGGTCGCCCGCTCCGGCGGCCTCCCCGTGCACCTCGTCGCCGCCCGGCTCGGCGGGGAGGCCCCCGACGGTCTCGGGGGCGTCCTCGTCCACGAGCTGGGCCGGCCCCGCGCCGACGGTCCCGCGGCCGCCGAGCGGGCGCTCACGGCGCTCGACGAGAGGGCGGCGCTCCTCGTCGAGGACCTCGTGGTCGGGCTGGAGCGCCTCGGGGCCGGGGCGCCGGTCGTCTACCAGCGCTACGGGCTCTGGAGCGCCGTCACCCTGGAGCGGGCGCGCGCCGCCGGCGCCACGACCGTCCTGGAGGTCAACGCCCCCCTCGTCGACGAGCAGGCCCGTCACCGGGTCCTCCTCGACGAGGAGGGTGCCGTCGCCCTCAGCTGCCGCGCGATGCGGGCGGCTCACGCCGCCGTCGCGGTGAGCGGCGCGGTCGCCACGTGGGCGCGCGAGCTCTCGGGGGCCCCCGTGACGGTGGTGCCCAACGGCGTCGACGCAGAGCGGTTCGGCCCGGCCACGGGCAGCGGCGCCGGCCCCGGGGCGCCGCTCCTCGTGGGCTTCGTCGGCACCTTCCGGCCGTGGCACGGGCTGGAGCTGCTCGTCGACGCCGCGGCCTCGCTCGTCGGGACGCCCGACGCGGCGTCCTCCTCGGCGCTCTCGGCGGGGCCGGCGCCGCCGCTGCCCTGGCCGGCGCCGCTCCCGCCACCGCAGCACCCGCGCGCTCCTACGCGGGGGCGACGACGTCCTCGGTCGCCGGG
>NZ_JABEMA010000367.1 GCF_013004605.1 Pseudokineococcus marinus | reverse complement strand
CCCGCGCGGGCCGCTCGCCGCGGCCGGGCGAGCCCGTGCACGAGGTGGGCGAGCCCGGCGAGGACTCCCCGCGCCGGGAGGCGCCCGACGACGCCGCGGCGACGGGCGGCAGGAGCACGGGCGGGGGCGCGAGCCCGGGGGGGAGCCCGGGGGGGAGCCCGGGGGGGAGCCCGGGGGAGAGCAGGGGCGCGAGCAGGGGCGCCGGCGGCGAGGAGGAGCGGTGAGCGGGGTGCTGGAGGCGATGGGCCTGAGCGGGTCGTCGGGGACCGGCGGCTGGTCGGCGGTGCTCGTGCTGCTGGCGGGGGTGGCCCTGCTGGTCGCCGGGCTCTGCGTGCTCGTGCGCGCGGTCGTGGGGCCGACGGTGCTCGACCGCGTCGTGGCGCTCGACGCGCTCGTCGTCGTCCTCGTCGCCGCCTTCGGGCTGCAGGCGGCCGTGACCCGGAGCACCGCGACGCTGCCCGTGCTCGTCGTGCTCGCCCTCGTGGGCTTCGTCGGGTCGGTGTCCGTGGCGCGCTTCGCCGCGAAGGAGACCCGGTGAGCGGCGGCGCCGTGGGCGCCGTCCTCGACGTCCTGGCCGGGCTGTGCCTCGGCGCGGGCGTGCTCCTCGCGCTCGTGGCGGCCCTGGGGGTGCTCCGCCTGCCCGACGTCCTCACGCGGCTGCACGCGGCCGCGAAGCCCCAGGCGCTCGGCGTCGTGCTCGTGGCGGTCGGCGTGGGCCTCGCCGTCCGGACCCCCACGGCGATCGGCGTCGTGGCGCTCGTCGTCGTCTTCCAGCTCGTGACGGCGCCCGTCGCCGCGCACATGGTCGGCCGGGCGGCCTACCGGACGGGCAAGGTGCGCCGCGACCTGCTGCTCGTCGACGAGCTCAGCGACCTCGAGGGCGGCGAGGCGCCCGAGGGCGGGCTGCCCGACGGCTGCACCGTCCGCGACGCCGAGCCCGCGCCCGGTGCCCCCCGCTCCGACCACGAGGAGCCCCGCCGGGCCTGACGCGGGTCGACCTTGTGGGCCGAAATCCTCGTGGGTGGACCCCGTGGGCCGACGCGCCGTGCGTCGTCCCACGGGGTCCACCGCGGTGGCCGGTGCCCCACGAGGTCCACCACCGGCGCGCCGCCGGGTGCGGGCCAGGGGAGCTCGACCTCGGGGCAGCTGGACCTCGGGGCAGCCCGACGTCAGGGCAGCTCGACCACGGGGCCGACCGAGGACGTCGCCAGCCGCAGCGCCGTCGGCTGCACGAACCCGGCCAGCGCGGTGATCCGCAGCGCCGCGACGTCGTGGACGCCGCCGGCGTCCCGCCGGTCGTTGACGACGAGGGAGATCGCCGACCGCAGGCCGGACAGGGCCGTCGACGCCGCTGCGGTGACGGGAGGCAGCGAGGCGCGCACGGTGGTGCCGAGGGTGGCGACGGCGCCGGTCGGGCCGAAGAGCCCGGACTGCAGGCCGTCCCGGACGATGACCGTGACGAGCGACGCGACGTTCGCCGG
Organism: Pseudokineococcus marinus; assembly: GCF_013004605.1. Lineage (GTDB taxonomy): Bacteria > Actinomycetota > Actinomycetes > Actinomycetales > Quadrisphaeraceae > Pseudokineococcus > Pseudokineococcus marinus. Next base: position 1,251 of record NZ_JABEMA010000367.1, on the reverse strand, counting down.
GACGAGCGAGCCCAGGGGGATGGCGCCGACGAGCTGCACCTGCGCCGTCCCGGCGACCACCTGGGCGACCGTGGCGTCCAGCGCGAGCAGCGGCAGGCCGAGGAGGCGCACGTCCACCACCACGCGCGCCGCCCGCAGCGCCGCGTCCACCGCGGTCTGCAGGCTCGTCGCCCACTGGGTGAGCAGGGTGTCGACCCGCGCGGTCACCTGGTCCAGGAGGAGCTGGTCGAGCACGAGCTCGGTGCCGGGCGCACGCCCGTTGAGGCCGCCCCGGCCGGACAGCAGGCGCTCGAGGTCGACCTCGACGACGCCCCGCCCCAGGTCGACGACGACCTCGCTGCCCTCGCCGAGCCGGGCGTTGAGCAGCGGGTCGACCGCGGCGGCCAGGTCGACGTGGACGGTGACCGTCGTGAGCGAGCCCGACAGCCCGCTGATGGCCTTGATGCTCGAGACGAGCTGGCTCTCGAGGCCCCTCACGGCCGACGTGGCGGTCGACGTGGCGGTGACGGCGCTCTGCCGCGCCGCGACGACCGCCGGCGACGCCAGCCGCAGGCGCAGCCCGGCGACCCGGTAGTCGCGCACGGGTGCGGCGCCGGTCTCGTCGCGCAGGCATCCGTCGAGCATCGCCGTCGACGACAGGGCGCCGACCTGCAGCTTGAGCCCCGCGAGCGAGGAGACGCCGGGGGCGAGGCCGGCGAGGTCGACCACCGCGGGGCCGGGCAGGGACCCGTCGGGGCCGACGGTCGTGGAGGTCGTGCGCACGGCGCCGGTGTCCGTGACGGCCCCGGCCGCGGAGCGCGCCTCGCCGTCGCTCGCGGCGTACGCCGTCTGGTGGAGCAGGGCGGCCTCCTGGCCGGCGGCGGGCAGGACGACCACGGACGCCGCCTGCCCGCTCGCCACGCCGCTCAGCGCGGTGACCGAGAGGGGAGCGGCGTGCGCGTCGGGGCCGACCGCGGGGGCGGTGCTCGGCGTGGCGACGGCGCTCGTCCCGGGCGCGCCGGTGTGCTGCGTCGTCACGCCCGAGAGCGCGGCGACGGGCGACAGGTCCGCCCCGAGCAGCGTGCCCGAGAGCATCCGGGCGTCGGCGCGGGAGCTGTAGCGGTAGGCGCGGGTGCAGTCCCGGGCGCCGCCGAGGAGCTCGGAGCGCACGTGCTCGGTGTCGAGCCACGAGGCGTCGGTCAGCCCGAGGGCCGGGAGGCCGAGCGGCCCGTCGCCGTCGGCCGCCCGGCCGAGGGCCGGCAGGAGGGAGAT
>NZ_JABEMA010000366.1 GCF_013004605.1 Pseudokineococcus marinus | reverse complement strand
CGGCACGCCGCCCGAGGCCGTGGCCGCGCTGGTGCTGGCGCTCGTGGTGCCCGTCGTCGGGCCCGTCCTCGGCGTCGTCCTCGGCCGCTCGGCGCGGCGCCGCTGCGACGCCGAGCACCTGCCCGGCCGCGAGGTGGCCCTGGCCGCCGAGGTCGTCGGGTGGTCGCTGCTCGGGGTCCTCGGCCTCGGCGTCCTCGTCGTCGCGCTCCTCGTCGTCGTGCCGCTCGTCTGGCTGGCGGGCGCGGGCGGCTGAGCGCGCGACCGGGACGGCCCCGGGGTCAGGCGCTCTCGCGGGCGTGGCCGAAGAAGCCGCGCGAGCGGACCATCTCGGCCACCTCCGGCGGCACCATCGGCTCCCAGGAGCCGTCGCCCGCGGCGATCCGTCGCAGCACGTCGCGGCTGAGGATGGGCAGGTACTCCTCGCGGGCGTTGTCGAGCTCGACGAAGCTGCCGCGCCCGGCGAGGTAGTCGAAGAGCGGCTGCAGCTCCTCGCCCACGCGCAGACCGCCGACGCGCCGGACCTCGCCGGTCGCCAGGTCGACCATCGGGTACACGAAGAGCTTGAGGTCGTTCTTCAGCAGCCGCCCGAAGCTCTCGAGGATCCCGCCCGGCAGGTGGGCGTGGTTCGCCTCGTCGAAGAGGTCCACGAGCGTGGGGACGCCCATGACGAAGCCGATGCGCCCGCGCGTGCGTTCCGCGAGGTAGGCCGCGAGCCGGTGGTGGTCGACGAAGGCCGAGATGAGCGTCGTCGCCCCGCAGGCGCCGAGGAGGTCGGCGCGGGCGAGGAAGTCGCGCCGGTCGACGTCCGCCCCGCCGGCGAGCAGGTTGCTCATCGTCAGCTCGGTGAGGCGCAGCACCTGGTCGCCGTCGACGTCCGGCTCGTCGGCGAACTTCTCGTGCGCGCACCGCAGCATGTCCATGTTGACGACCGTGGGCGGGCGGAAGCTGCCGCGCTCGACGAGCACCGGGCGCTTGCGCAGCACCTCGCTCGGCTGCAGGACGTCGCCGTCGGGGCCGAACATCGCGACGCCGGACAGGCCCAGCTGCACGAGCCGCAGCGCCATGAGCCGGTTGTCGACGTGGCGGAACTCGATGCCGCGGAAGGAGATGACGTCGATCTCGATGCGGCCCGTGGAGAGACGGTCCAGCAGGCTCTCGACGAGGCGGTCGGGCTCGTAGCGCTCGAAGAAGGCGGCGTGCAGGAGGTTGACGCCCACGATGCCCAGCGCCTCCTGCTGCAGGGACGCCTCGTCGTCGAGCATCCGCACGTGCAGGACGATCTCGCTGGGCTCGTCGTGCGGCTGGGCCTGGAACCGCACGCCCATCCAGCCGTGGCACTCGTTGCCGCCCCGGTAGCTGCGGGCGACCACGGTGTCGGCGAAGGCGAAGAAGCACGTGTCGTCCCCGCGCGTGGGGCCGAGCCGCTCGACGTTGAGCTCGAGCTCGTGGTCGAGCATCGCCTCGAGCCGCCGGCGGGACACGTAGCGGTCGGAGCGCCCGTAGACGGCGTCGCTCACGGCCATGTCGTAGGCCGACATCGACTTCGCGACGGTGCCCGCGGCGCCGCCGGCGCGGAAGAACCAGCGCGCCACCTCCTGGCCGGCACCGATCTCGGCGATGGTGCCGTACCAGCGCGGCTCGAGGTTGATGCGCAGCGCCTTCTGCAGGGTGTCCGCCGCGCTGTCCACGGTCGTGCTCACGTCCTCCGCCTCCTCGCGTCCCCGGTCGCGTCCGGCGGCGCAGGAGGGCGGCCGCCGCTGGTCGCGATCATGTCGGGCCTCGGAGCCCCTGGCGAGCCCCGCTGGCCCGGTCGGGGGTCCGGTCGGGAGCAGGGCCGCGCTGCGCGGCCCGCTCGTCGCGCAGGAGCGCGAGGACGGCGGCGCCGCCCGCCAGCGACCCGGCGGCGAGCACCGCGAGCGCCGCCGACCACGACGCCCGCGCGGCGAGGACCGGGACGAGCCAGACGGTGACCGCCGTCGTGAGGTAGCCCGCGGCCATCTGCACGGCGACCGCCCCGCCCACGAGGTCGGGGTCCGCGGAGCGGGTGACGAGCGCGGACAGCTGGGCCGAGTCGGCGACGACCCAGAAGCCCCAGACCGCGACGAGCGCGACCACGACGCCGAGCGGTGCGCCGCGCAGGACGGCGAGGGCCAGGGCGGCCGAGCTCGAGCCCGCGACGCAGACGAGGACGACCACGGGCTGCCCCACCCGGTCGGCGAGCAGGCCGGCGGCCACGCAGCCGAGCGCGCCGGCGGCCACGCACGCCGCCGTCAGCGCGGGGACCGCCGTCGAGGGGGTCGGCAGCGCGGCCACGGCGGCGGTCCCGGCGAGCAGGGCTCCCGTCCACGCCCACATCGCGTAGAGCTCCCACATGTGGCCGACGTACCCCAGGACCGCGAGCACGACGGGACGCCGGCGCAGCGCGTCGAGGGCGGCCCGGCGGTCGAAGGCCGCCGGGGCGCGGCCGTGCGGGCCGGAGCGCCGCAGGAGCAGGGCCAGCCCGGCGCCGAGGAGGGCGCCGGCGCTCGTGACCACGACGACGAGCCGCCACGGCGGGCCGCCCGCCCCGGTGCTCGCCCCGGCCGCGGCGACGGCGTGCGGCAGCGCGGTGCCCAGGGTCAGCGCCGCCACCATGGCCCCGAGGGCCGCGCCGCGGCTGCGGCGGGACCACGTCGTCGTCTCCTTGAGCGCCGAG
>NZ_JABEMA010000365.1 GCF_013004605.1 Pseudokineococcus marinus | reverse complement strand
GTCCTCGCCCGCCGCCGGGACGGTCGCCGCGGTCCCGCCCGTCGTCGCGACGTCACCGGGTGCCGGCGGGGGAGGCGCCGCGTCGAGCGCCACGCGCCGGCTGAGGCGGGTGATCTGCTGCTGCATCTCCTGGAAGCGGATGTAGGAGGTGGCGACGAAGCCGAGGAAGGCGACGATCGTCAGGTACAGGAGCAGGTCGGCGCCGCGGCCCACGTCGAGCAGCCGCGCCGCCCACGTCCAGCTGTCGGGGAAGGCGAGGCTGACGAGCGCGCCCACGGCGAAGGCGAGCAGCGCGAGGCGCCGCAGGGCCTGGTGGCGGACGCCGCGGGGGCCGCGGACGAGGACGAGGACGACGCCGACGATGCCGACGACGAGGACGGCGCGGATCACGGGGCACCTCCGGGAGCGGCCGCTCGGGCGCGGCGCGGGCGGCCTCAGCGGAAGAGGGACTCCGTGAGGATGTTGACGGAGTTCCACATCGACTGGCCCTTGGTGCGGGAGTAGTCGGTGTAGAGGACGTGGACGGGGTGCTCCACGTACGGCAGGCCGGAGTCGGCGACCTGCTCGAGCAGCTGGCTGGCGTGCGCCATGCGCGACTGGGTGAGGTCGAGGTGCTCGGCGGCCCGCCGCGTCAGCGCCCGCAGCCCGTTGTGGGTGTCCGTGACCCGCAGGCCGGTCGTCAGCCGGGCGTGCCACGTGGCCGCGCGCAGGACCGCCCGCTTGCGCGGGTCGAGGGCGGTGCGCCGGTCGAGGAAGCGGGAGCCGAGGACGACCTCGGCCTCGCCGGTGCGCAGGCGCTCCACCATCGCCGCGGCGTCGGCGACCTGGTGCTGGCCGTCGGCGTCGAAGGTGACGAGGTACCGCGTCGTGGGGTCGGACAGGGCGTACTCGAGGCCGGTCTGCAGCGCGGCGCCCTGGCCGAGGTTGACCGGGTGGGACACGACGACGGCGCCCGCCTCGGCCGCGCGCTCGCCGGAGGCGTCGCCGCTGCCGTCGTCGACGCACACCACGCGGCCGAAGACGCGGCGCAGGCCGCGCACCACGTCACCGACCACGGCCTCCTCGCGGTAGAGGGGCACGACGACCCAGGTGTCGTCCCAGAGGTCGTCCATGGTCTCCCGTCGTCCTCGCCCGGCCGGGCGCCTCGTCCCGCCGCGATCTGCCCGCCGGGCCGCAGGGTAGCGACGGCCCCTGCGGGGTCGCCGTCAGCGGCGCCCTCGCAGGTCGCGCAGCCGGCCGCCGAGGCCGGCGGACCGGTCGGCGCCGTGGCCGGTGCCCCGGTGGTCGTCGTGCCGGTGGTCCTCGCGCCGGTCGTCGTCCTGCCGGTGGCCGTCGACGTGCGGGGCGACGTGCGGGGCGGCGTCCGGGGCGGCGTGGACCTGCTCGGCCAGGCGGTGCTTGTCGCGCACCGGCCCCGACAGGTCCCACCCGGCTCCCGCGGGCGCGGCCGGGGCCGGGAGCGGCGCCCCGGCGGCCGGGCGCAGCGCCCGCACCTCGAAGGGGCTGCCGAGGGCCTGCAGGGCCCGGTGCTTGTGGCCGTAGTAGTCCGGGGCCACGTCCACCGCCACCCCCGACGCGCCGCGCGCCGCGGCGAGCAGGTGCGGGTGGTAGCGGGTGGTGAGCCAGCGCTGGCCCGGGCGCGCGGGGAAGCCCCGGTCGAGGACCTCGCCGAGGGAGAGGAAGCGGGCCCCGGGCAGGTGCGGGGCGACGACGGCGTCCCAGACCCACCGGTCGACGCGCGGGACGCACTCGAGGACGCCGAGCTCCTCGCCCCGCACGCCCCACCGGTCGAGCTGGTCGAGCACGAGCGCCGCGAGCGCCGGGAGGTCCTCGGGCGCGACGACGTCGCTCTGGACGCACAGCATCGTGGGCGGCAGGCCCTCCGGCGGCGCCCACGGGCCGCCCGCCGCGCCCGCACCGTCACCGGGACCACCGCTGTGACCACCACCGGGGACACCGCTGGGCGCGTCGTCGAGGGCGAGCAGCGCGTCGTCGCCGGACAGGCGCGTCGCGGACAGGCCCTCCAGCAGGGCCCGCGTCGGCTCGTCCCGCACGTCGACGACGGCGTAGCCGCGGAGGAGGCGGCGCAGCAGGGGAGCGGTGCTGGGCTCGGCGGGCATCAGCCCCGCGCCGGTGAGCGCGACGTGGCGGCCCTCGTCCGCGAGCACCGACCCCGCGGCCAGGGCGGCCGTGTTGAGCGGCCACATCGCGTTGACCTAGCCGCCCCCGAGGACGTGGACGACGTCGGCGCCCTCGAGGAGGCGCAGGCCGGCGGCCCAGCGCGGCGCGGCGCCGTGGTCGTGGACCGCGCCGCGGACGAAGGCGGCCACCTGCCAGGGGTCGTGGGAGCCGGCCTCCTCGGCGACGCGGAAGACGGTGTCGACGCACCGCAGGCGCGGGTGCAGGTCGCCGTGCAGCGCCGCCGTCCCGCCCGCCTGCGGGCTGTCGAGGACGACCTCGTCGTCGGGGAACCGGCGGGCGAGGTGGCGCAGCCACGCGGCGGTGATGAGCTCGTCGCCGTAGTTGGGATGGCCGGAGGTGGCGAGCAGGTATCGGCGCACGCGCCCGATGCTGGCACGCCGCCCCCGGCCACCGGGAGCGCCGGCGCACCCGGCGTCCCGGCCGGCGTCGTGCCACCGGCCGCCCGCCCCGCCCGTCGAGGACGTCCCCGCGCCCGCCGTTGCTAGCGTGCCGCGCGCGCCGGG
>NZ_JABEMA010000364.1 GCF_013004605.1 Pseudokineococcus marinus | reverse complement strand
CCCGAGACGACGCAGGCGCTCCGGACGCGGCGGGCGCGCACGACGACCGCGCCGCGGGCGCCCCGCAGGACGGGACCCGCGAGGCCCTCGGCGGTGGCGAGCTCTTCCGCGAGCGCGTGTGGCCCTCGCTCGGGACGTGGGTGGCGGCCCCCGCCCTGGCCTCCCTGTCCGGCCTCGCCGCGGCGCCCCTGGGCGTCGGCGTGGTCGTCGTGGTCGTCGTCGCCGTGGCGGCCGTCGTCGTCCTGGGGCTCGTCCGCAACAGCCCGGTCGTCGTCGTGACGGACGGCGAGCTGCGCGCCGGCGGCGCCCGGATCCCCCGCTCCGAGCTCGGCGCGGCGACCGGCTACGACGGCGAGGACGCGCGCCGCCAGCGCGGCCCGGTCCTCGACGCGCGGGCGCACCTCGTCATGCGCGGGTGGGCCGACGGCGTCGTCCGCGTCGAGGTCCTCGACCCCGAGGACCCGACGCCCTACTGGCTGGTGTCGACCCACCGCCCGGCCGACCTCGCCCGGGCCCTCCAGCCGGGCACCGGCCGACCGCCCCGCCGCTGACGGACTGGCCCTGGACGACAGGACCACGGACGACGACGGGGGCCGGCACCCGCGGTGCGGGCGCCGGCCCCCGTCGTGGCCGACCTGCGTGCGGTGAGCGGCCTCAGGCCGCGCACTCGGTGCAGACCAGCCGGCTGGGCGTGGACTCGCCCGCCAGCTGGCTGCGGTGGTGCACGAGGAAGCAGGACGAGCACGTGAACTCGTCCGCCTGGCGCGGGAGCACCCGCACCGAGAGCTCCTCGTTGGACAGGTCGGCGCCGGGCAGCTCGAAGCCCTCGGCCGCCTCGGTCTCGTCCTCGTCGACCTTGCCGGAGCTCTGGTCGGCGCGACGGGCCTTCAGCTCCTCGATGGAGTCCTCGTTCAGCTCGTCGTCGGTCTTGCGCGGTGCGTCGTAGTCGGTGGCCATCTCGTGCGTCACGCTCCAGGTCGGTGGTCGTCGGTGCTGGCCCGGAGGGAGCGGGCGCCCCCGCTGCCCCTCGGCCGTCGTGGCGGGCCCGCGCCGCTGCTCGGCGCACGGCCGCGCCGTGGTCGCGCGCGTCGCCGCCCGTCGAGGTCCCCAACGCCCGGAGGTCGTCGAAGATGCCCGCCGCCGGCCACCCGCGCGACGGCGCATTGTGCACCACGGGTGGCCGTCCGGTACTCCGGGTCACGACGCTCGGACGCCGCGCCACCGTGCGCGTCGCCCCGCGGACGACCCCCCGGTGACGGGCGGGTGTCGCACCGGTGGCGGGCGCCTGACGATCCGGCGCCACGCCCTTCGACGCCTCCGCAGCGGGGGACGACGGGCGCGGGCCGTCCCCCGCGGCGTCTACCCTCGGGCCAGCAGCCGGCGGCCGCCGCGCTGCGGGGCGCCAGCCCCCGACCCAGCGCGGGTGCCCCGCGCCGCCCCTCCGGAGGTGTGATGAGCGAGTTCGCGACCAACGTCAACGAGCGCGTGCGAGAGGCGCGCAGCGCGCTCGACAGCGCGCGCGCCGAGGGCGACGAGTACCTCGTCGGCGTGCACACGGGCGAGCTGGAGTCGCTCGCCCGCCTCGCCCAGGAGAACGACGTCGCGCTGCCCGAGGGCGGCTCGGGGAGCGCCGAGGTCGACAGCACCGAGAGCACGACCGCCTCCTGACGCCGCCCCGGCGCCGCGAGGGGCGGCCGCGCCCCCACCGCGGGCGGCGGGGGCGCCGCTCCGCCTCAGGCTCCGGGCGCGGCCGGTGCCTCCTCCTCGCGCAACGGGTCCAGCCCGGCCACGAGGTCCCCGAGCCGGGCGGCCAGGGCCGGGGCGGCGGCCAGGCAGAAGCGCTCGGAGGCGGGCTCGTCCGGCGCCAGGCCCCGGACGACGGCGCCCGCCTCCTGGGCCACGAGGGCGCCCGCCGCGTGGTCCCAGGGCTGCAGGCCCCGTTCGTAGTAGGCGTCCAGCCAGCCGGACCCGACCGAGCAGAGGTCCAGCGAGGCGACACCGCTGCGCCGCACGTCGCGCACGTGCGGCAGCACCCCGGACAGCACGCGGGCCTGCGCCGCCCGCCGCTGGGGGGTGTAGCCGAAGCCGGTGCCCACCAGCGCCTCCCCCAGCGGCACGTCGGCGGGCCCGGCCAGGGGGGCGCCGTCGAGCCGCGCTCCGCCGCCGCGGGTCGCCGTCCACGTGCGGCCGCTCACGGGGTCGTGCACGCACCCCGCGACCGCCGTCCACGTGCGGGGGTCGGGGCGCTCCTCCGGGGCGCCGGCCCCGACGACGGCCGCGACGCTGACGGCGTACCCGGGCAGCCCGTAGAGGTAGTTGACGGTGCCGTCGATGGGGTCGACGACCCACGTGATCCCGCTCGTGCCGCCCGTCGCGCCGCCCTCCTCACCCAGCACGCCGTCGTCCGGGCGCGCGTCCCGCAGCAGGCGGACCAGGAGCTCCTCGCTGGCCGTGTCCATCGCCGTCACCACGTCGGTGGCGCTGGACTTCGTGGCCATCACCTCGAGGCGCTCGGGGCGGCCGCGGTGCACCAGCTCGCCCGCCGCCCGCGCCGCGCGCTCGGCGAGGCCGACGATCCCGGCGAGGTCCTCGGGGCCGGGGAGGGCCACGTCAGCGGGGCTCACGCGCCGGCGCCCGGCGCCGCGCCGGCCTCGAGCAGGGCACGGG
>NZ_JABEMA010000363.1 GCF_013004605.1 Pseudokineococcus marinus | reverse complement strand
GGTCGCGGGGCCCTCGTGCGTCGGCCGGAGAGACGTTCAGCCCTGCGCGGCCTTATAGGCCTCGAGGACGGCGCCGGAGATGCGGCCGCGCTCGCTCACGGTGTGCCCGTTCTCACGCGCCCACTCGCGCACGGCGGCCGTGTCGACGCCGCCCGCCGAGGAGGAGGACGATCCCGAGGAGCGGGTCGAGCGGCGGGCGCCGCCGCCGGAGGAGCGCCCGCCGGCCTTGCGGGCGTGGCCGACCCACGGGGCCAGCGCGTCGCGCAGCTGGGCCGCGCGCTCGCTCGTGAGGTCGATCTCGTAGCTGACGCCGTCGAGGGCGAAGGTCACGGTCTCGTCCGCCTCACCGCCCTCGACGTCGTCGATGAGGATGACCTTCGTCTTCTGCGCCATGTCGTCCACTCCTGGAGAGCTCAGCCCGGCAGGCCCGGGGACCGTTCCGCGGCTTTCCCGCGAGAGCTCGCGCAGGCCGCGCGCCGCTCTTCCGTGCGGCGCGACTATGGCAGCAGGAATGCTGGGCGTCAAAAGCGGCCGACATTGTCGACCGGTGCCCCGACATCCATTCCCGGGGCGAAGAGGGGAAAGCGCGACCTCTTCAACGGGAGTCGTCGGCCGGGCGCCCGCCGTCGCCGTCGACCGTCGGGCGGGCCGCCCCCTCCCGGGCGGCGCGCCGCTCCGCCGCCTCGAGGCGCGCCTGCGCGGCGCGCTCGTCGCGGTCGGCGGAGATCATCTTGCGCACGACGACGACGAAGAGGGCGCAGACGGCGGCCGACGGCAGCAGGGCGCCCAGCACGGGCAGGAGGTCCACGCGTCCAGGGTAGGACGGCGTCCCGCGCGGACGCCCCGCTCCCTTGGCCGGCGTGAGCGCGTCAGCGCCCGGGGCGCACCAGCGGGAAGAGGACCGTCTCGCGGATGCCGAGTCCCGTGAGCGCCATGAGCAGCCGGTCGACGCCCATGCCCACGCCACCGGTGGGGGGCATGCCCGTCTCCATGGCGGCGAGGAAGTCCTCGTCGAGCTGCATGGCCTCGTCGTCGCCCGCGGCGGCGAGGCGGGCCTGCTCGACGAAGCGCTCGCGCTGCACGACCGGGTCGACGAGCTCGGAGTACCCCGTGGCGAGCTCGAAGCCCCGCACGTACAGGTCCCACTTCTCGACGACGCCGGGCTCGCTGCGGTGGGCGCGCACGAGGGGGGAGGTCTCGACGGGGAAGTCGCGCACGAAGGTCGGGCCGGTGAGCGTCGGGACGACGAGGTGCTCCCACAGGTGCTCGACGAGCTTGCCGTGCCCGCGGTCGCCGGCGTCGTCGCCGACGGCCATGCCCACCCGCTCCGCGAGGGCGAGCAGCTCCTCCGCCGGGGTCCGCGGCGTGACGACGGCGCCCGCCGCCGCCGACAACGACCCGTACATCGACACCTGCGACCAGGGGGCCAGCAGCTCGTCCGCCTCCGGGAGCAGCAGGTCCGGCGCCGTCTCCCGGACGGCGCGCACGGACGCCTGCACGAGGTCACGGGTGAGGTCGGCCATCGAGTCGTAGTCGCCGTAGGCCTCGTACATCTCGAGCATGGCGAACTCGGGGCTGTGGGTGGAGTCGGCGCCCTCGTTGCGGAAGTTCCGGTTGATCTCGAAGACCTTCTCGAGCCCGCCGACCACGCACCTCTTGAGGAAGAGCTCGGGGGCGATGCGCAGGAAGAGCTCCATGTCGAAGGCGTTGCTGCGCGTCGAGAAGGGCCGCGCGCTCGCGCCGCCGTGGAGCGTCTGGAGCATCGGCGTCTCGACCTCGAGGAAGCCCCGCCCGCCGAGCACCGAGCGCAGGGCGCCGACGACGGCGGCGCGGGCGCGCACCACCTGGCGGGCCTGGTCGCGCACGACGAGGTCGACGTACCGGGCGCGCACGCGCGCCTCCTCGGACATCTCCGCGCCCTCGTAGAGGTTGGGCAGCGGCCGCAGCGCCTTCGACGCCAGCGTCCACGAGGCCGCCAGCACGCTGAGCTCGCCCGTGCCGCTCGTGACGACGCGCCCCGTGACCGAGACGTGGTCCCCGAGGTCGACGTCGGACTTCCAGGCCGCCAGGGCCTCGGCGCCGACGCCCACCGGCAGGCCGCGGTCGGGCCGCGCCTCCTGCGCGAGCATGACCTGCAGGCGCGTGCCGTCGCCCTCCTGCAGCACCGCGAAGAAGAGCTTTCCGCGACCGCGCTGGAACACCACGCGGCCCGTGACCGACACCTCGTCGTCGGTCACGGCCTGCGCGCCCAGGCCCGCGTGGCGCTCGCGGACGGCCGCGAGCGTCGTCGTGCGCGGCACGCCCACCGGGTAGGGGTCACCGCCGCCATCGAGGATCCGGGCCCGCTTGTCGAGGCGGACCCGCTCCTGCTCCGACCGCTCCGCCCCGGTCTCGCGGGGGGCGCCGGCGGCCGGGGTCGAGGGGTCGGTCGCGGGTGCGTCGCTCACCCGGCGAGGCTACCGGCGCCTCGCCGCTCCCCCCGCCGCTCCATCGCCCGGCGCCTCGGCCGCACCGCCGTCCCGCGGCCCGACGACGAGGGGCGCGTTGTCGATGAGGCGGACGGCGCCGACGCGCGCCGCCACGGCCAGCAGGGCCGGGCCCCGGTGGTCCTCGGGGACCTCTGCGAGGTCGTCGGGGTCCACGAGCGCCAGGTAGTCGACGTCGGCGCCCGGCTCCTCGGCGAGCACGGCCGCGGCCGCGGCGCGCACGGCGGCCGCCCCCTCGGCGGC
>NZ_JABEMA010000362.1 GCF_013004605.1 Pseudokineococcus marinus | reverse complement strand
CTCGGCGTTGCCGTGGCCGCCCTGCGCGCGGCGTCCCCCGCCGGCGCGCGCGTCGTCGTGGCCTCCTACCTGCTGGGGCCCGGCCACTTCCACGACCGCCTGGCCGCGGCCGGCGCCGACGCCGTCGCCGCGCCGCTGCTCACCGCCCCGGACGGGGGCCTGGAGCCGCGGGTCCTCGCCGCCGTCTGGTCGCGCTACGACGACGCGGTCGCGGGGAGGGGTCCGGAGCGCCTGCCGCGGACGTCGCCGGAGCGGGAGCCGGCGGCCGGGACGAGCGGCCGGTAGCCCCGGCCGAGCGGGCGGCTCAGCCGAGCGAGCAGCCCACGAGCCGGGGCTCCGGCTCCAGGCGCACGCCGAAGCGCTCGGCGACGCCGTCGCGGACCTCGCGGGCGAGGGCGAGGACGTCCTGCGCGCTCGCCCCGCCGCGGTTGGTGACGGCGAGGGTGTGCTTGGTGGACAGCGCCGCCGGGCCCGGCAGTCCGTGGCCCCGCTCGAAGCCGGCGGCCGCGATGAGCCAGGCGGCGCTCGTCTTGACCCCGCCCTCCGCCGGGTAGCGGGGGGCGCCCTCGGGCAGCGCGTCGGCCTCCGCCGCGCCCAGGACCGGGTTGGTGAAGAAGGACCCCGCGCTCCAGGTGTCGTGGTCGACGACGCCGGCCGCGGGGTCGTCGAGCACCATCCCCTTGCCGCGCCGCAGCGCGAGCACCGCCTCACGGACGTCGGCCGCGGGCGCTCGCCCCCCGACGGGCACGCCGAGGCGGGCGGCGAGCTCGGCGTAGCGCACCGGTCCGCCGAGCTCCCCCTCCCGCAGCTGGAAGGTGACGTCGAGGACGACGTAGCGGTCGGGGTCCTCCTTGAGCAGCGAGGTGCGGTAGCCGAGCCGCAGGTCGCCGACGGCGAGGGTGCGCAGGCGCCCCTCCCGGCGGTCCCACGTGCGCACCTGGGCCAGCGTCCCGGAGACGTCGGCGCCGTAGGCGCCGACGTTCTGGACGGGCGTCGCGCCCGTCGACCCCGGGATGCCGGACAGCGCCTCCAGCCCGAGCCAGCCGTTCGCCGTCGTCTCGGCGACGAGGTCCTCCCAGGGGTGCCCCGCCTCGGCGGTCACCCAGACGCCCCCGCAGGCGTCGACCGGCTCTCGCCGCAGCCCGCTGGAGGCGACGACGACCGCGGTCACCGGAAGGTCGCCGTCGGCCACGAGCAGGTTCGAGCCCCCCGCGACGAGGAGCACCTCCTCGCCGCGCGCGTCGGCGCCGCGGACGGCGTCCACGAGCTCGGCCTGGGTGCGGGCCACGACCTCGCGCGCCGGCCGACCACCGACCCGGAGCGTCGTCCGGGTCGCCAGCGGCGCGCCGGGAGCCGTGCTCGCGTCTGCGCCGGTCCCGCCGACCCCGGCGGCGGCGTCGCGGTCGGCGGGCGCCTGCTCCTGGGTGCTCACCGGTCCAGGGTAGGCGGGCTGCCGCCACCCCCGACGAGGCCGTCCTCGAGCCCGCCGCAGGGACGAGCAGTTCACAACAGGTCTTGTACGACGTCTCTTGCGGGTCTAGCGTCCCGCCCGTGACCACTGACGACGCCGCGCCCGCGCCGCCGGAGCTGCCCACGGGCTCCACCCGCGTCACCGACCCCCGCGCCATGCGGGCGCTCGCGCACCCCGTCCGCCTGCGGCTCCTCGGCGAGCTGCGCGTCCGCGGCCCGCAGAGCGTCGGCATGCTCGGCGAGCTCCTCGACGAGCCGCCGGGCTCCGTGAGCTACCACGTCGGCGTGCTGGCGCGGCACGGCTTCGTCCTCGAGGCCCCGGAGCGGGCGCGCGACCGGCGCGAGCGCTGGTGGCGGGCCGCCGCCCGGACGACGAGCTTCGACCCGGCCGAGGCCCACGACGACCCCGAGCGGCGGCTGGCGATGGACGGCCTCCGGCGCGCCGTCCACGACCGCTACGCGGCGCTGCTCGAGGAGCACCTCGCCGCCGAGCCGGCCATGCCGCGGGAGTGGGTCGCCGCGTCGACGAGCGGCGACGAGCAGCTCTCCCTCACGCTCGACCAGCTCGTCGGGCTGCGGCACGAGCTGCACGACCTCGCGCACCGCTGGGCCGCGCGCAGCGACGCGTCGGCCCCCGGAGCCCGGCGCGTCTCGCTCGTCTACCACGGGCTCCCCTGGTGACGGCGCCCGCCGGCCCACCCGTCGGCTCGGCCGGCGGCCCCGACCGGCCGCCCCTGGGCGCGGACGCCGCCCGACGGCGCTACGTGGCGCTCACCGCCCTCCGGTGGTTCCCCACGGGGCTGCTCGTGCCCGTCCTCGTGCTCCTCGCCGTCGACCGCGGCCTGTCGCTCACCGAGGTGGGCCTCGTGGCCGCCGCCCAGGGCGTCGTCGTCCTGCTCCTGGAGCTGCCGACCGGTGGGCTGGCGGACGCGCTGGGGCGCCGGCCGCTGCTCGTCGTCGCGGGGATCGTCGGCACGGCGGCCCTCGCGGTGCTCCTCGTCGCCGGCTCCCCTGCCGTGTACGCCGCCGCCTTCGCCCTCATGGGGGTCTGGCGGGCGCTCGACTCGGGCCCGCTGCAGTCCTGGTACGTCGACGCGGCCCTCGCGGCGGACACGGACCCGCGCGGGGCAGGTGGCGGGCCCGGCGGTGCGCAGGAGCGCGTCGAGGCGGGCGTCGCCCGGGGCGCCGTCGCCCTCAACGCCGCCGTGGGCGCCGGGGCGCTCGCCTCCGGGGGTCTCGTCGCGGCGG
>NZ_JABEMA010000361.1 GCF_013004605.1 Pseudokineococcus marinus | reverse complement strand
GCCGGCGCCGGCCTGGCCCGCGCCACCCGCGGGGCCGGTCGCGTGGTCACGAGCGCGGGCGTCGGCCTGCCGCCGCAGCACCTGCGCGCCTTCTGCGAGGGCCTGCTGCTCGCCAGCTACGACCCGCCGCGCTCCGGCACGGGGGAGGGGCCCCGCCCGGCCGCCGAGGTCGTCGAGCTCCTCGGCGTCGACGAGGGACCCGCGCTCTCGCGCGCCGTCGTGGCGGCCCGCGCGACGTGGCGCACCCGCGACCTCGCGTCGACGCCGTCGTCGACAAAGGACCCGGCGTGGGTGGCGGACCAGGCCCGCGCCCTGGCCGCCGACCTCCCCGGCGTCGAGGTCGAGGTGCTCGACGCCGCCGGGCTCGCGCGCCAGGGGTTCGGCGGGCTGCTCGCCGTCGGCGGGGGCTCGGTCACGCCGCCCTGCCTGGTGACCGTGCGCTACCGGCCTCCGGCCGGGACGGCGCCGCGGCGGCACGTCGTCCTCGTCGGCAAGGGCATCACCTTCGACTCGGGCGGCCTGTCCATCAAGCCGCGCGACGCGATGATCCCCATGAAGACCGACATGGCCGGCGCCGCCGTCGTCCTCGCCGCCGTCCTGGGGGCGGCCGAGATGGAGCTGCCCCAGCCCGTCACGGCGCTCCTGCCGCTGGCCGAGAACGCCTTCGGCGGCGGCTCGTACCGCCCCGGCGACGTCGTGCGCGTGCACGGCGGCACCACCGTCGAGATCGCCAACACCGACGCCGAGGGCCGCATGGTCCTCGCGGACGCCCTCCACCACGCCGACGCGTCGCTGGAGCCCGACCTCCTCGTCGACGTCGCCACGCTCACCGGTGCGGCCTCGCTCGGGCTGGGCAAGCGGCACGCCGCGCTCTACACCGACGACGCGCCCCTGCTGGAGCAGCTGCGCAGCGCGTCGGAGGCCACGGGGGAGCGGGTCTGGCGGATGCCGCTCGTCGAGGACTACGCCTACGCGCTCGACTCCGACGTCGCCGACCTGCGCCACGTCGCGGCGAAGGGCGGCCCGGGCGCCGGCTCGATCACCGCGGCGCTCTTCCTGCGCGAGTTCACGGGCTCGCGGCGGTGGGCGCACCTCGACATCGCCGGGCCGGGCCGCGCCGACCGGGACGAGCACGAGGTCACCAAGGGCGCCACGGGCTTCGGCGCGCGCCTGCTCCTGCGGTGGCTGGAGGACGGCGCCGTCTGACCGGCGCCCGCGGACGGCGGGCCGCTCAGCCCCGGACGACGCCGACGAGCAGCCCGTCGCCCACGGGCAGCAGGGCGGGCAGCAGGCGCTCGTCGTCGCGCACGCGCCGCCCGGCCTGGCGGACCGCCGTGGTCGTCTCGTCGCGCTGCGCCGGGTCCGCGACCTTGTCCCTCCACAGGGCGCCCGCGACGACGAGGAGGCCGCCGGGGCGCAGCAGGCGCAGGGCCTGGTCGAGGTGGGCGTCGAGGTCGCGCCGGTCGGCGTCGAGCAGCACGAGGTCGTAGGCCCCGTCGGTGAGGCGGGGCAGCACCTCCTGGGCGCGGCCGCCGATGACCCGCACGCGGCCGCTGCGGACGCCCGCGTCCACCAGCGCCTCGCGGGCGGCGCGCTGGTGCTCGGGCTCGCTGTCGATCGTCGTGAGGACGCCGTCGGCCGGCATGCCCGCGAGCAGCCAGAGCGTGGAGACACCGCTGCCCGTGCCGACCTCGACGACGGCCCTCGCCCCGGCCGCGGCCGCCAGGAGGCGCAGGGCCGCGCCCGTGCCGGGGTCGACGGGCGCGCAGCCGAGCTCGACGCCCCGGGCGCGGGCCCGCTCGAGCGCCTCGTCCTCGACGACGAAGTCCTCGGCGTAGCTGCGGCTGGCGGCGGACGTGGCGGCGATGACGGCCTCCCGGCTCGTGCGCCCCGACCGCCCGGGTCGGCCGGCGGCGCGCCCGCAGGCTACTGGGCCGCCCACCTCCCGCCGGGGCCCTTCCCGGCCGGTCCCCTCCCGCCGGCGGCGTCGTGGACGGCAGGGCCCGTCGGGGGAGACCGGTGGCCTCGCCCAGGTGGCGCCCAGGCCCCGGTGGCACGATCACAGCATGACCACGCGAGGCCGCGCCCGGGGCGCGGCGCCCGACGCCGTCGCGGCCCCGTCGCCGGCCGCTGCGGAGGACTCCGAGTGGGCTCCCCCCAGCTGGGACGACGTGGTGCGCGACCACTCCGCCCGCGTCTTCCGCCTCGCCTACCGCCTCACGGGCGACCGGCACGACGCCGAGGACCTCACGCAGGAGGTCTTCGTGCGCGTCTTCCGCTCGCTGTCCTCCTACACCCCCGGCACGTTCGAGGGCTGGCTCCACCGCATCACGACGAACCTCTTCCTCGACCAGGTGCGCCGCCGCCAGCGGATCCGCTTCGACGCCCTCGCCGACGACGCCGACGACCGCCTGCCCGGCTCCGACCCGGGCCCCGAGCGCGCCTTCGAGCACGGCAACCTCGACCGCGACGTCCAGGCCGCCCTGCTCGAGCTGTCGCCCGACTTCCGCGCGGCCGTGGTGCTGTGCGACATCGAGGGCCTCAGCTACGAGGAGATCGCCCGCGCCCTCGGCGTCAAGATCGGCACCGTGCGCTCGCGCATCCACCGCGCCCGCGCCCAGCTGCGCGCCTCCCTGTCCCACCGGGCGCCGACCGGCTGGGTGGCCTGAGCGCCCGCCACCGACCGACCGGCCGGCCCACCGCGCGACCGGCGCGCTGGACCCGCCGCACGCTCCGGACGGGTGCTGCGGGCCGACCGGGTGCGCGCCGGACGGGCCCGCGGGCGAGGATGGG
>NZ_JABEMA010000360.1 GCF_013004605.1 Pseudokineococcus marinus | reverse complement strand
GGGGACGCCGGCCCCGGGCCCGTAGCTCAGCTGGTAGAGCGCCGCGCTTACACCGCGGACGTCGTCGGTTCGACCCCGGCCGGGCCCACCCGTGCGTCCTCCTCTGCCGCCCGACCCTGCCGCCCACGCCCACGCCCGCCGCCCGCCCGGGGGCGCCTCCGTGCGCAGGCCCGGCGTCAGCCGGCCTCGCGCAGCACGACGCCGCCGGCGGTGACCGTGACGTCGACCCGGCGCGGCGCCGTGGGCGAGTCCCGCAGCAGGCTGTCCAGGCCGCCGCCGGTGACCGTCGAGCGCACGTCGTACTCCTCGGGCGGCAGCGCCAGGTCGAGGGTGCCCGCGCTGACGTCGACGTCCACGGCGTCCGCGGCGTCCCCGGTGAGCGCCGCGGTGACCTGGCCGGCCGTCAGGGAGAGCACCGCCGTGCCCGCCCCGTCGACCTCCAGGTCCGCGGTCCCGCCCGTCACGTCCAGCGTGAGGGCGGTGGCGGAGCCCGCGAGGTCCAGCGCCCCGCCGGTCAGCTCGACGTCGACGTCGCCGAAGGCGCCGGAGGCGCGCAGCTCCCCGCCCGAGAGCTCGAGGTCGGCGTCCAGGGCGCCCTCGGCGACGTCCTCGGGGAGCACGAGCACCGCGCGGCCGCCGTCGTCGCGCGACCAGCCCGCGGCCCATCCTCCTGGCCAGCCCGCGGCGCCCGGCGACGCGACGCGCAGGACGTCCCCGTCGCGCTCGAGGCGCCACCGGCCCCGGCTGTCGCGCACGTCGAGGCGAGCCTGGTCGACCTCACCCGTGACGACCTCCAGGCGGGCGCCCACGACGTCGGCCTCGAGGGAGGTCACGCCGTCGGAGGTCGCGGTGAGGACGTCGTCCCCGCGCAGGGCGCTGGAGACGACCGAGCCCGCCCCGTCGACGGCCGTGCCGGCGAGGAGGAGCCCGCCGAGGACGACGGCGACGGTCGAGACGGCGCGCGCGCCGGGGCGGGCGCCGCCCGGTCCCGGGGGCGGGGCTCCCGCGGAGGTCCGCCGGTCGTCGCGTCCGACGGGGAGCGGGGTGGTGGGCGTGCTCATCGCGGGGCTCCTGCCTGCGGGGGAGCCGGGCGCGGCCCGGCGTGAGGGGGGAAGGCTCTGTCGGGGAAGGTGGGGTCGGGGAAGGCGGGGTCGGGGAGGGCGTGGTGGGAGAGGTGGACGAGCGCCGCGAGCACCCGCCGGTTGCCGTGCTCGTCGCGCTCGAGGCCGAGCTTGGTGAAGATCGCGGTGATGTTCTTCTCCACGCTGGCCTCGGAGAGGACGAGCAGGGCGGCGATGGCCTGGTTCGAGCGGCCCTCGGCGATGAGCGCGAGCACGGTGCGCTCGCGGTCGGTGAGCGCGGCGAGCCGCTCGTCGCGGGCCCGCCGCGCGAGCAGCTGGGCCACCACCTCGGGGTCGAGCACGGTGGCGCCGCCGCGGATGCGGTCGAGGGCGTCGAGGAAGTCGGCGACGTCGACGACGCGGTCCTTGAGCAGGTAGCCCAGCGCACCGCCCTGGCCGCCGAAGAGCTCGCCGGCGTAGCGCTCCTCGACGTACTGGGACAGGACGAGCACCGGCAGCCCGGGCCGCTCGGCCCGCAGCGCGACGGCGGCGCGCACGCCCTCGTCGGTCCACGTCGGGGGCAGCCGGACGTCGAGGACGCACAGCTCGGGCGCGCTCGCGTCGACCGCCGCCCCGAGGCCCTCGGCGTCGGCCAGGGCCGCGACGACCTCGTGCCCGGCGTCCTCGAGGAGGCGGACGAGGCCCTCGCGCAGGAGGACGGAGTCCTCGCAGATCAGGACGCGCACGGCACCGACACCTCCAGCGCGGTCGGGCCGCCGCGGGGGCTGTCGAGGCGGCAGGTGCCGCCCGCGGCCGCGACGCGGTGCCCCACGCCGTCCAGCCCGCCGCCGGGCAGCACGGCGGCGCCGCCGACGCCGTCGTCCTCCACGCGGGCCCACAGGAGACCGCCGTCGCGGTGGCGGACGACGACCCGGCACCGGGAGGCGCGCGCGTGCTTGGCGGCGTTGGTGAGGGCCTCGCTGACGGCGAAGTAGACGGCGGCCTCCGCCGTGCGCCCGCAGCGGCCGTCCACCCGCACGTCGAGGTCGACCGGCACGACGGACCGCGCGACGACGGCGGACAGGGCGGCGTCCAGGCCCCGGTCGTCGAGCACGGAGGCGTGCACGCCGCGGGCGAGCTGGCGCAGCTCGGTGATGGCGGCCTTGGTGCTCGTCCGCGCCTCCGCCACGAGGGTGCGGGCGGCGTCGGCGTCGGGCTCCGGCCCGGCGAGCTTCTGCTCGGCGAGGCCGAGCGTCATCCCGACGGAGACGAGGCGCGGCTGCACCCCGTCGTGGAGGTCGCGCTCGATGCGGGTCCGCTCGACCTCCGCGGCGCGGACGGCGCCGGCACGGCGGGTGTCCGACGCGCGGGCCTGCTCGACGAGCTGCGCCTCGCGGGAGGAGCGCAGGAGCGCGCGGGTGACGACGCCGTGCAGGAGCGCCAGGCCGACGGCGCCCGCGAGCGCCAGCAGGAGCCCGCCCGCGCCGACGAGCGGGGCCCAGGCCACCGGCACGTCGACGCCCGGGAGCCCGACGACGTCGTCCTGCGCGTAGAGGGGGGCGAGTGCGAGGGCGGCGGCGCTCGCGGCGGCGCTGACGACGGGCACCAGCACCAGGCCGAGGACGCTGGCGAGGGCGGCGCTGGCGACGGAGGCGGGGATCCCCGCGGCGTGCAGGTGCTCCTCGACGCGGGCGGTGAGGGTGGCGACGGCGGCGGGGTCGGCTCCGGCGGCCAGGACGGT
>NZ_JABEMA010000036.1 GCF_013004605.1 Pseudokineococcus marinus | reverse complement strand
GCTGCTGCGCCGCTGAGCCGCTCCGGGGGGTCGAGCGCTCCGCGCCGGGCGTCGGCTCAGGGCCGGGCGCGCCCCTCGAGCACCGCGCGCAGCCGCTCCAGGCGCGCCCCGATCTCCCGCTCGGCGCCCCGGTCGGTGGGCGCGTAGTAGCGCCGGCCGACGAGCGCGTCGGGCAGGTGCTGCTGCGGAGCGACCCCGTGCGGGGCGTCGTGGGCGTACACGTACCCGACGCCGTGCCCGAGCCGCGCGGACCCCGCGTAGTGGCCGTCGCGCAGGTGCGGCGGCACGACGCCGGCCCGCCCGGCGCGCACGTCGGCCACGGCGGCGTCGACGCCGAGGTAGGCCGCGTTCGACTTCGGCGCCGTCGCCAGGTGGACGACGGCCTGCGCCAGGGTGATGCGCGCCTCCGGCATCCCCAGCAGCTGGACCGCCTGGGCCGCCGCCACCGCCGTCTGCAGCGCCGTCGGGTCGGCCATGCCGACGTCCTCGCTCGCCGCCACGACGATCCGCCGGGCGATGAAGCGCGGGTCCTCCCCCGCCTCGAGCATCCGCGCCAGGTAGTGCAGCGCGGCGTCGACGTCGCTGCCCCGCATCGACTTGATGAAGGCGCTGATGACGTCGTAGTGCTGGTCGCCGTCGCGGTCGTAGCGCAGGACGGCGGCCTCGAGCGCGCGCTCGGCGTGCTCGAGGCGCAGCGGCACGGGCTCGTCGTCGGGCAGCCCGGCCTCCCAGGCGTCGGCCGCCGCCGCCCCCGCCGCCGCCTCGAGGGCCGTGAGGGCCCGCCGGGCGTCGCCCTCCGCGACCCGGACGAGGTGCTCGAGGGCGTCGTCCTCCACGGCCACCTCGCCGGCGAGGCCGCGCTCGTCGGCGAGCGCCCGCCCCAGCAGGCCGCGCACGTCGGCCGGCTCGAGCGGCTGCAGGGTGAGCAGCAGCGAGCGCGACAGCAGCGGGGAGATCACGCTGAAGCTCGGGTTCTCCGTCGTCGCGGCGACGAGCACGACGACGCCGTTCTCCACCCCCGGCAGCAGCGCGTCCTGCTGGGCCTTGGTGAAGCGGTGGATCTCGTCGAGGAAGAGGACGGTCCGCCGACGGTGGAGGTCGCGGCGCTCGCGGGCGACGTCCATGACCCGGCGGACGTCCTTGACCCCGGCGGTGATGGCGGACAGCTCCTCGAAGTCCCCGCCGCTCGCCCGGGAGACGACGTGCGCGAGCGTCGTCTTGCCCGTGCCCGGCGGCCCCCACAGCACGACGGACGTCGGCGCGGCCCGGGTCACGCGGCGCGGCGCCCCGTCGGGCGGCCGCGGGTCCGCTCCGCCCGCGGCGGAGAGGCTCTCGACGAGGCGCCGCAGCGGCGACCCCGCGCGCAGCAGGTGCTGCTGGCCCACGACCTCGTCCAGCGTCCGCGGGCGCATCCGGACGGCGAGCGGAGGGCGCGCGCCCTCGGCGGAGGGCCGGCCCGGCGCCGCGGGGGCCGCGTCGTCGTCGCTGAAGAGGTCCGGCCCGCTCACGGCGCCAGGCTAGGCGTGACGACCCTCGCTCCTCCGCCGCCCGCCCGCCTGCCGCCGGGCGTGGCGCGGTCCTCGTGCGGCCGGTGCCAGGATCGCCTCGTGCCGCACCCGCACCGCCCGTGCGCCGGAGCCCCGGAGCCCGTCGCCCTGCCCCTGGGAGCCCCGGCCGGAGACCCGTTCCTCCGCTGGCACCTCGCGCCGTCGCGCGTGCACGGCGCCTGGCGGCGGGGCGCGGCGACGGGCGTGCTCGCCGACCGTCGACGCGGCCGGTCCCTCGTCGTCCTCGGGCCCGCCGACGACGCCGTGGCCCTCGTCGCGGCGGTGCTCGACGACGCGGCCCCGGCGCTCGTGACCCTGCCCCGCGGGACCCCGGAGCTGCTGCTGGAGCAGGAGCCGGCCGTGGGTGCCCGCCTGGTCGGCGGGGACGACTGGGACTGGGCGTGGACGACGTCCGCACCGGCGGCACCCCTCCCCGGTGAGGAGGACGTCGCCGTCCTCGACGTCGGCACCCGCGAGCGGCCGGGGCCGGACGCGGCCGCGGTGGCGGACCTGCTGGCTGCGGCCAGCCCCCGCTCGTCGGTGCAGCCCGGGGACGCGCACGCGCGCGCCTGGTTCGGCCTCCGACGCGGCGACCGCGTCGTCGCGTGCGTCGCCGCGACGGGTGACGACGGCGGCCCCGCGCCGCACCTGGCGTCCGTGGCGACGCACCCCGACCTGCGGGGGCGCGGCCACGGCGCCGCCGTCACCGCGGGGGCGACCCGGCACCTCCTGCGGGAGGCGCCCGCCGTCACGCTCGGCATGTACGCCGACAACGACGTCGCCCGGCGGATGTACACGCGGCTCGGGTGGACCTGGGCCCACCGGTTCTCCTCCCGGGTCGTGCGCCCGCCGACCTCCCGGGCCCCGCCGCCTGAGGGCGCCCCCGGTCACCGCGGCCCTCGACGCAGGTCCCGTCGCGGCGCGCCGCCCGGGGCGGACGTAGCGTGAGGAGGTGACCCCTCCGGCTGAGCCGACCCCCTCCGCCCCCACCGGCGTGACCGCCCCCGTCGACGCCACCGAGCTGCTGCTCGACCCCGTCCCGCCCGCCGACCTCCCCCGCACCCTCGGCGCCCTGCGCGCGAGCGGCCACGTCCTGCGCGGCGTGCGCGAGGAGATGCGCGAGAACCTCCTCGCCGCCATGCGCGCGGGCCGCACCGCCGCCGAGCGGTTCCCCGGCGTCGTCGGCTACGAGGACACGGTCGTCCCCGAGGTCGAGCGCGCGCTGCTCGCCGGGCACGACCTCGTGCTCCTCGGCGAGCGGGGCCAGGGCAAGACGCGCCTGGCCCGCACGCTCGTCGGGCTCCTCGACGAGTGGACGCCGGTCGTCGCCGGCAGCGAGCTGCACGACCACCCCTACGCGCCCGTCTCGGCGACCGCGCGCGCCCTGGCCGCCGAGCACGGCGACGACCTCGAGGTCGGCTGGCTGCACCGCAGCTCGCGCTACACCGAGAAGCTCGCGACGCCGGACACGAGCGTCGGCGACCTCGTCGGCGACGTCGACCCCGTCAAGGTGGCGCAGGGCCGCAGCCTCGGGGACCCGGAGACCATCCACTTCGGCCTCGTGCCGCGGGCCCACCGCGGCATCTTCGTCGTCAACGAGCTGCCGGACCTGGCCGAGCGCATCCAGGTGGCGCTGCTCAACGTGCTCGAGGAGCGCGACATCCAGGTCCGCGGGTACGCCCTGCGCCTGCCGCTCGACCTCCTCGTCGTCGCGACGGCGAACCCGGAGGACTACACGAACCGCGGGCGGATCATCACGCCGCTGAAGGACCGCTTCGGCGCCGAGGTCCGCACCCACTACCCCCTCGACGTCGACGCCGAGGTGGCCCTCGTCCGGCAGGAGGCCGCGCTGGCGGCCGAGCTGCCCGACGTCCTGCTCGAGGTCCTCGTGCGCTTCACCCGCGCCGTGCGCGAGTCGCCCTCGGTGGACCAGCGCTCCGGTGTCTCGGCGCGCTTCGCCGTCGCCGCGGCCGAGACGACGGCCGCCGCCGCGCTGCGCCGCTCGGCCCTCGTGGGCGAGCAGCCCGCCGTGGCGCGCGTCGGCGACACCGAGTCGGTCGTGACGACGCTGCGCGGCAAGGTCGAGTTCGAGTCCGGCGAGGAGGGCCGCGAGCACGACGTCCTCGAGCACCTGCGGCGCACCGCCGTGGCCGAGGTGTTCCGGCGCCGCACGCGGGGGCTCGACCTGTCGGGCTTCACCTCCGTCGTCGCCGACGGCGGGACCGTCGAGACGGGCGAGCTCGTGCCCGCCGCCGACGTCCTCGCCTCGCTCGGCGCGGTGCCGGGCCTCGCGCAGGTGCTCGACGCCTTCGGCTTCGGCGACGAGCCCAGCGCCCCGCAGGCCGCCTCGGCCGTCGAGCTCGTCCTCGAGGGGCTGCACCTGCTGCGGCGCCTCGGCAAGGAGGTCGTCGAGGCTCCCGGCGGGCCCCGCACGCTCTACGGCGGCTGACCGCCGCCAGCCCGCCCCCCGGCCCGCGCCCGGACAGGTCCGCCCAGGGCCGGTCCGGGCCGGCGCCCGTCCCGCACCGCACGCCCCTCCCCCGGAGGTCCTCATGGCCCGCTTCTCCTACGGCGCGTGGGCCGGCGGCCCCGACCCGCTGGCCGGCCCGCTCGACGTCCGCGCCGCCGTCGACGCCCTCGGGCGCGAGGTCATGGAGGGCCGCAGCGTGCGCGACGCGCTGCGCGACCTCCTCGAGCGCGGCGAGGACGGGCGCCGCGGGCTGCGCGACCTCGCCGCCCGGGCGGCGCGGCGGCAGAAGGAGCTGCGGCGCTCCGGCGACCTGGCGGGGCCGCTGCAGCGCGCCCGCGAGCAGCTCGCGCAGGCCCTCGACGCCGAGCGCGAGGCCCTGGCCATGTCCGACGACGACGCCGCGCGCGAGCGCGAGCAGCGCCTCGACGACCTCCCCCGCGACACGGCCGAGGCGGTGCGCGAGCTCGAGGACGACACGTGGCGCAGCCCGGTGGCCGAGCAGCTCTACCGCCAGATCCGCGAGCAGCTGCGCGACGACGTCATGGGCGCGCAGTTCACCGGGCTGCGGGACGCGCTGGCCGCGGCGCGGGAGGCCCGCCGGGCCGCCGAGGAGGGCGGCGACGCCGAGGGGGCCCGCGCCCAGCAGGCCGCCGCGATGGCGCAGATGAAGGACATGCTCGCCGACCTCAACGCCCTGCTGGCGGCCCACGCGCGCGGCGAGGACACGACCGAGCAGTTCGAGCGGTTCATGGAGCGCCACGGCGACGCCTTCGGCGACGACCGCCCGGAGAGCGTCGAGGAGCTCGTCGACGAGCTGGCGCGCCGGCAGGCGGCCATGGACCGGATGCTCTCCTCCCTGTCGCCCCAGCAGCGCGCCGAGCTCTCCGACCTCATGGCGGACGCCCTCGGCGACGCCGGCCTCGAGGCGGAGATGGCGGCCCTCGGCGACGCGCTGCGCGCCCTGCGGCCGGGCCTCGACCGGCGCTCGCGCGAGCGCTTCACCGGTTCCGACCCGATGGGCGTCGGCGAGGCGACCGACGCCCTCGCCGAGCTCTCCGACCTCGACTCCCTCTCGCAGGCCCTGGGGCAGGACTACCCGGGGGCGACGCTCGACGACGTCGACGTGGAGGCCGTCGAGCGCCAGCTCGGCGCCGGGGCGGCGGCCGACGTCCGGGCGCTGCAGGAGCTGGACGCCGAGCTCCGCCGCCAGGGCTGGCTCTCGCGCGACGGCGCCGACGCGCTGTCCCTCACCCCGAAGGCGATGCGCCGGCTGGGGCAGACGGCCCTCGCGGCGGTCTTCTCGCGCCTGCGCGACGGGCGGCGGGGGCAGCACGACGACCGGTCGGCCGGCGCCGCCGGCGAGGCCACGGGCAGCTGGCGCGCGTGGGAGTTCGGCGACGAGCAGCCGCTCGACGCCGTCCGGACCGTGCAGCGGGCGGTGCTGCGGACGGCGGGGACGCCCGGGCGCGCGGACGGCGGCGCCGTCGCGCTGGACGTCGACGACTTCGCCGTCGTCGAGACCGAGCGCCGCACGGGCGCCGCCGTGGCGCTGTGCGTCGACCTGTCGTTCTCCATGGTCGCCGAGGGGCGCTGGGCGCCGATGAAGCAGACGGCGCTGGCGCTGTCCCACCTCATCGCGACCCGGTTCCCCGGCGACGAGCTGGAGATCATCGGCTTCGGGCGCACCGCCGAGGTCCTGACGGCGGCCGAGCTCGCCGCCGTCGAGCCGTCCGGCGTGCAGGGCACCAACCTCCAGCACGCCCTCGCGCTGGCGCGGCGGCACGTCGGCCGGCACCCCGGTCTGGACCCCGTCGTCCTCGTCGTCACCGACGGCGAGCCGACGGCGCACCTCGAGGACGGCGAGGCCGTGTTCTGGTGGCCGAGCCTGCCCGAGACCATCGAGGCGACCGTCCACGAGGTCGACGCGCTCACCCGCATGCGGACGCCGATCAGCACCTTCGTCCTCGGCGACGACCCGGGCCTGCGCCGCTTCGTCGACGCCCTCGCCCGCCGCAACGGCGGCCGCGTGCTGGCGCCGTCGACCGACCGGCTCGGCGAGTACGTCGTCAGCGACTACCTCGACGCCCGCGCCGCCCGCGGCTGACGTCGCCGCGTCGACGCCGACTCCTCGGGCGAACAGGCGACGACTCGCCCCCCGAGAGCCCCCTCCCGGGGCGATCAGGCGACGACTCGCCCCCAGGAGCGCCCCTCCCGGGGCGAACAGGCGACGACTCGCCCCCAGGAGCGCCCCTCCCGGGGGCGAACAGGCGACGACTCGCCCCCGAGAGCCCCCTGCGGGGGCGAACAGGCGACGACTCGCCCTCGGGGTCAGGCGTTGCGCTCGTCGCGCCAGGCGAGCCAGTCGCGCAGGGGGCCGAGGTCGTAGTCGGGTCCGCCGGTGCTGACGGTGAAGAGCGTGACGCCGGCGGCGAGCATCGCGTCGCCGACGGCGGACGGGTCGCCCTCCACCCCGGCGGAGCGCTCGACCTCCCGCGGGTCGCGGCCGAGGTCGCGGCAGTAGCCGTCGAGGATCGCGCCCTTGCGCTGGACCGTCTCGGCGTCGCCGAAGGCGTGCCAGATGTCGGCGTGGCGGGCGACGAGCGGCAGGGTCTTCTTCTCGCCGCTGCCGCCGACCATGACGGGGATGTCGCGGACGGGGGCCGGGTTGAGCTTCGCCCAGCGCGCCTCGATGCGCGGCAGGGCCTCGCCCAGGTCGCCGATGCGGGCACCGGCGGTGCGGAAGTCGTAGCCGTACTCGTCGTAGTCGCGCTCGAACCAGCCGGCGCCGATGCCGAGGACGAGCCGTCCGTCGCTGACGTGGTCGACCGTGCGGGCCATGTCGGCGAGCAGGTCGGGGTTCCGGTAGGAGTTGCAGCTGACGAGCGCGCCGATCTCCACGCGCTCGGTGGCCTCGGCCCAGGCGCCGAGCATGGTCCAGCACTCGAAGTGCTTGCCGTCGGGCTCGCCGTAGAGCGGGAAGAAGTGGTCCCAGTTCATCACCAGGTCGACGCCGGTCTCCTCGGCGGCGGCGACGGCACGGCGGATCTGGGCGTAGTCGGCGTGCTGCGGCTGGATCTGCACGCCGACGCGCACGGGGCGGGCGGCGTCCGGGGTCTGGCCGGTCTCGGCGGTGGTCACGCCCGGAGACTACGAGCGCGGCACCCCCGACGGGGCGAGCCGTCGGGACCGGTCAGGAGGCGCTGCGGCGGCGGGCGCGCAGCAGCTCGACGGCGAAGGGCAGGAGCGACACGACGACCACGACGGCGATGACCGGCAGCAGGTAGGTGTCGATGCCCGGGATGCGCGCGCCGAGCTCGTGGCCCACGAGGATGAGACCCACGGACCAGACGAGCCCGCCCGCGGCCTGCCACAGCGTGAAGGAGCCGGCGCGCATGCCGACGGCGCCGGCGAGCGGGTTCATGAGGGTGCGCACCACGGGGATGAAGCGCGCGAGGACGACCGCCTTGCCGTAGCCGTAGCGCTCGAGGACCCCCTCGGCGCGTCGCACCCCCGCCTGCAGGCGCGGACGGTCGGGGCGGTCCAGCAGCGGCGGTCCCGCGCGACGGCCGATGAGGTACCCGACCTCCGCGCCGGCGAGCGCCCCGGCCGCGGCGGCCGCCATCGCCGCACCGAGCGGCAGGTGGGCGGCGTCGCTCGCCGACGTCGCCGTGAGGATGCCCGCGGAGAACAGCAGGGAGTCGCCCGGCAGGAAGAAGCCGACGAGCAGTCCCGTCTCGGCGAAGAGGACGGCGAAGAGCCCCACCAGCCCGGAGGTCGCGAGCAGGTGCTGCGGGTCGAGGAGGCTCACGGCGCCATCCTGGCCCACCCGTCACCGGGTCGCCCGGGAGCGGGCTGGGTGCGGCCCTAGAGCCGGCCCTGCTCCAGCCGCGTGAAGACCGGCGAGTAGACGGCCTCTCCCACGGGGGC
The DNA here is from genome assembly GCF_013004605.1 of Pseudokineococcus marinus. Taxonomy (GTDB): domain Bacteria; phylum Actinomycetota; class Actinomycetes; order Actinomycetales; family Quadrisphaeraceae; genus Pseudokineococcus; species Pseudokineococcus marinus. The sequence continues at coordinate 8,842 of NZ_JABEMA010000036.1, read as the reverse complement.
GTCGGCAGCCAGCCGCCGCGCCATGAACTCCGGCCCGGCGTAGGGCCCGGTGATGCCGAGCTCCGAGGCCGGCTCGAAGCGGAAGCGCCCGTAGAAGGCCGGGTCTCCGAGGACGAGCACGAGGGTCTCCCCCGCCACCGTGGCCTCGGCGAGCACGCGCTCGACGAGCTGGCGCCCGACGCCGGAGCTCTGGTGGTCCGGGTGCACCGACACGGGCGCCAGCGCGAGGGCCGGCGCCTGCCCGACGTGGATGCGGCTGGCCAGCACGTGCCCGACGACGTCGCCGTCGTCGACCGCCACGAGGCTGTACCGGGCGAGGTAGGCGCCCGGCTCCAGCCGCAGCTCGTGCACGAAGGCCGCCTCGGGCCCCGGCTGCGCGCCCGCCCCCGTGAAGGCGGCGGTGACGACGGCGGCGACGGCGGTCTCGTCCTCGGGCCCCTCGGGGCGGACGACGACGGTCACGACGTGCCGCCGCGCTCGGGCGCCGTCGGCGGCTCGCCGGGGCCGGGCTGGGGCTTCGCGTCCACCCCGGCCTCCTTGCGCTGCTCGGCGGTGATGGGCGCCGGCGCCGCCGTGAGCGGGTCGTAGCCGCCGCCGCTCTTGGGGAAGGCGATGACCTCGCGGATGGAGTCGACGCCCGCGAGCAGCGCGCAGATGCGGTCCCAGCCGAGCGCGATGCCGCCGTGCGGCGGGGCGCCGTAGGCGAAGGCGTCGAGGAGGAAGCCGAACTTGGCCCGCGCGTCCTCCTCGGCCAGGCCCATGACGGCGAAGACCCGCTCCTGCACGGACCGCGAGTGGATGCGGATGGACCCGCCGCCGATCTCGTTGCCGTTGCAGACGATGTCGTAGGCCTGCGAGAGCGCGGCGCCCGGGTCCTCCTCGAAGCGGTCGACCCACTCGGGGGTCGGCGCGGTGAAGGCGTGGTGCACCGCCGTCCACGCCCCCGAGCCGACGGCGACGTCCCCGGAGGCCGTCGCGTCGTCGGCGGGCTCGAACAGCGGGGCGTCGACGACCCAGACGAAGGCCCACGCGCTCTCGTCGACGGCCCCGGTGCGGCGGCCGACCTCGAGACGGGCGGCGCCGAGCAGCCCGCGGGCGGAGAACGCCGGCCCGGCGGCGAAGAAGACGCAGTCGCCGGGGCTCGCCCCGACGTGGGCCGCGAGCCCCGCGCGCTCGGCCTCGGAGAGGTTCTTGGCCACGGGGCCGCCGAGCTCGCCGTCCTCGCCGACGAGGACGTAGGCGAGGCCGCGGTGCCCGCGCTGCTTGGCCCACTCCTGCCAGGCGTCGAGCTGCTTGCGGGGCTGGCTCGCCCCGCCCGGCATGACGACCGCGCCGACGTAGGGCGCTTGGAAGACGCGGAAGGGCGTCTCGCGGAAGTAGTCGGTGCACTCGACGAGCTCGAGCCCGAAGCGCAGGTCGGGCTTGTCGCTGCCGTAGCGCGCCATGGCCTCGGCGTACGTCATCCGCGGGATCGGGCCCCCGATCTCGTGCCCGGCCGTGCGCCACAGCGCGGTGAGCAGCTCCTCGGTGAGCGCGATGACGTCCTCGGCGTCGACGAAGCTCATCTCGACGTCGAGCTGGGTGAACTCCGGCTGCCGGTCGGCGCGGAAGTCCTCGTCGCGGTAGCAGCGGGCGAGCTGGTAGTAGCGCTCCACTCCGCCGACCATGAGCAGCTGCTTGAACAGCTGCGGGCTCTGCGGCAGCGCGTACCAGCTGCCGGGCTGCAGCCGCGCCGGCACGAGGAAGTCGCGGGCGCCCTCGGGGGTGGAGCGGGTGAGCGTCGGGGTCTCGACCTCGGTGAAGCCGTGGCCGTCGAGGACGCCGCGGGCGGCCCGGTTGACGGCGCTGCGCAGCCGCAGCGCCGCGGCGGGGCCGGAGCGGCGCAGGTCGAGGTAGCGGTGCTTGAGGCGCACCTCCTCGCCGACCTCCCCCGAGCCGGAGGCCTCGACGGGGAAGGGCAGGGGGTCGGCCGTCGAGAGCACGACCAGCTCGGACGCCACGACCTCGACCTCGCCCGTGGGCAGGTCGGGGTTCTCGTTGCCCGCGGGACGCCGGCGCACCGCGCCCGTGACCTGCACGACGTACTCGCTGCGCAGGTCGTGCGCGCCGGAGGACTCGAGCAGCTCGTCGCGGACGACGACCTGGACGACGCCCGAGGCGTCGCGCAGGTCGAGGAAGGCCACCCCGCCGTGGTCGCGGCGCCGGGCCACCCAGCCCGCCAGCGTCACGGTCGCCGCGTCGGGCGCCGTCCCCTCGGCGGCGGGGGCGTCGGCGGCGTGGTCGGCGCGCAGAGTGCCGGCCTCGTGGGTGCGGAGCACGGTGGGTCCTCTCACGTGGTGTCCCCGGCGGTCGGGCGGCCGGGCTGGGTGTCGCGCCCGCGGCCGCCGGTGCAGCACCGGCGCCCGCCGACGGGCGCGGCGATCCTACGGGCGAGGTGCGACGACGGCCCGCGCCGCCGAGCATGGCCCCCGACCGGCGGCGCCGCCCCGAGCGGCCGCCGCACGCCCCGCGAGGAGGAGACCACCGTGAGCGACCCGACCACCGGCCGAGGCCCGATCGACCCCTACGAGCACCTGCCGCAGGTGCCGTCGTTCTCCGTGACCAGCGAGGACGTCGCCGAGGGCGAGCGCCTCGCCGACCGGCACGCCAGCGGGGCCTTCGGCGTCGAGGGGGGCGAGGACGTCTCCCCGCAGCTGTCGTGGTCGGGCGCGCCGGAGGGCACGAAGAGCTTCGCCGTCACCGTCTACGACCCCGACGCGCCGACGGCGTCCGGCTTCTGGCACTGGGCCGTCGCCGACCTGCCCGCCTCCACGACGTCGCTCCTCCGCGGCGCGGCGACGAGCGGCCTGCCCGAGGGCGCCGTCCAGCTGCGCAACGACGGCGGCTTCGCCGGGTTCGTCGGCGCCGCGCCGCCGCCCGGGCACCGCACGCACCACTACTGGGTCGTCGTCCACGCCGTCGACGTCGAGAGCCTCGGCCTCGACGCCGACGCCCCGCCCGCGCAGCTGGGCTTCAACCTCTTCTCGCACACGCTCGCCCGGGCGACGCTCGTCGCGACGTACGACCTGCCGGCCCAGGACGGCTGACCAGCCCCCCTCCACCAAGGCCGTCCCCACCTGCGTCACGGGTCGAACATGTGTTCGACCCGTGACGTAGGCTGGGGCCCATGTCGCTGACGACGCAGCCGTCCCTCCTCGACGACGTCGCGGAGGACGCCGGGCCCCGCCTCGGCGAGCTGACCGAGGGGCTCGTGCGGCACGAGCTCTCCAGAGGCGCCTGGGTGGACGTCCGCCCGGGCTGGGTCGAGTCGTCGGGCGCGCTCTTCGAGCACCTGCTCACCGCGGTGCCGTGGCGCGCCGAGCGCCGGCAGATGTACGAGCGCGAGGTCGACGTGCCCCGCCTGCTCTGCTTCTACGGCGAGGAGGCGCTCCTGCCCCACCCCCTGCTCGCCCGTGCGCGCGACGCCCTCTCGGCGCATTACCTCCCCGAGCTCGGCGAGCCCCTGCGCACCGCGGGCCTGTGCCTGTACCGGGACGGGCGCGACGGCGTCGCGTGGCACGGCGACCGGCTGGGGCGCTCGAGCCGCGAGGACACCGTCGTCGCGATCCTGTCGCTGGGCGCCCCGCGCCCCCTCGTGCTGCGCCCGCGCGGCGGCGGCCCGACGGCGCTGCGCGTCCCCGTGGGCCACGGCGACCTCCTCGTCATGGGCGGCTCGTGCCAGCGCACGTGGGAGCACGCCGTCCCCAAGACGAGCCGGCCGGTCGGGCCCCGCGTCAGCGTCCAGCTGCGCCCGCGCGGCGTGCGCTGAGGAGGTCGCGGCGCGGGCCGGACCTGCGCCCCGCCGGCCTCAGAGGGCGAGGGGCAGCTGCTCGGGCTCCGCGGCGGCGACCTGCGGTCGGCGACCCGCCCCCGTCGGCAGGCTGCCGGCGGGGAAGGCGCCCTCGTCGTCGCCGGGGACGCCGCGGGCGACCCCGCCGCGCTGGCGGTCGAGGCCGTGGTGGGCCAGCAGCGGCGCCAGCCGCTCCTGCAGCCACGACCGGTAGTGCGGCGGGACGTAGGCGCCGCGGCCGTAGAGGCGGGCGTAGCGCGGCACGAGCCGCGGGTGCGTGCGCTCGAGCCACGCCCAGAACCACTCCCGCGCGCCGGGTCGCAGGTGCAGCGGCAGCACGGTGACGCCCGTCGCGCCCGCCGCCGCGACCCGCCCGAGGGCCTCGTCGAGGTGCTCGACGGTGTCGGTCAGCCACGGGAGCACCGGGGCGACGAAGACGCCGCACGGCAACCCGGCGTCGCGGACGCGGCGCACGAGCTCGAGCCGCGCGCGGGGCGAGGGCGTCCCGGGCTCGAGCGCCTGGTGGAGGTCGTCGTCCCAGATGGCCAGGGACACGCCGATCCCGACGGGCACCTGCCCGGCGGCCCGGGCGAGCTGCGGCAGGTCGCGCGCCAGCAGCGTCCCCTTCGTCAGCACGGAGAACGGCGTGCCGGAGGACGCGAGCGCCTCGATGACGCCCGGCATGAGCCGGTAGCGCCCCTCCGCCCGCTGGTAGGGGTCGGTGTTCGTGCCGAGCGCCACGTGCTCGCGCTCCCACGACGCCCGGCCGAGCTCGCGGCGCAGCACCTCGGCGACGTTCGTCTTGACGACGACCTCGCGGTCGAAGCCCTCGCCGGTGTCGAGGTCGAGGTAGGCGTGGGTGCCCCGGGCGAAGCAGTAGACGCACGCGTGGCTGCAGCCGCGGTAGGGGTTGACCGTCCACCGGAACGGCATGGCCGACCCCGCCGGCACCGCGTTGAGGGCGCTGCGGGCGCGCACCTCGTGGAAGGTGACGCCCGCGAACTCCGGCGTCCGCACGGTGCGCTGGAGCCCCGGGATGCTCGCCGCCGCCAGCCCGGGCAGCGCCCCGTCGTCGACCGCGGCCAGCGTCTGCGTCTGCCACCTCACAGCGGTGAGTCGAACACCTGTCCGACGAGGCGTCAAGCGCCCGGCGTCGCCGCGCGTCTCGTCGGCGCGCTCGGATGGTGCAGTGGTCCAGCGCTCGGGCGAGGCGGCGACCGGCGCCACGAGCGCGGACCTCGAGGGCGACGAGGCGGCGCGTCGCCCCGCGAGGTCCGCGCTCCCGCCGCCCTCACGGCGCCTCGGCCCGCGAGGTCCGCGCTAGGGGCGTGGAGGGCGAGCAGGCGACGACTCGCCCTCCCGACCACCGCCCCGAGGGCGAACAGGCGACGAGTCGCCCTCCCGGGCCCGTCCCTCAGGGCGGACGGCGACGACCCGCCGTCAGGCGGTGGGCTCGTGCCAGGCGACGGTCGGGCGGGCGTCCTCGGCGGGCGGCGCCCACGTCGCCGGGTCCGCGGGCCCCTGGTCGCCGGAGCGGATGTCCTTGACCTCGTGCGAGCCGTCCTCCTGGGGGAACCACACGAAGGGGATGGAGCGGCGGTCGGCGTAGCGGATCTGCTTGCCGAAGCGCGCGGCCGACGGCGCCACCTCGGTGGCGACGCCGCGGGCCCGCAGCGCGGCGGCGACGGCGGCCGAGGCCCCGCGGTGCTCCTCGTCCGCGACGGCGACGAGCACGGCCGTCGGCGTCGGCCGCGAGGCGCGCAGCAGCCCCCGCTGCAGGAGCGGCACGAGGGTGCGCGTGACCCCGAGCGAGAGCCCGACGCCCGGGTAGGTCGTCCGGCCGTCGTCGGCGAGGGCGTCGTAGCGGCCGCCCGAGCAGATCGAGCCGAGGTGCTCGTAGCCCGTCATCCGGCTCTCGTAGACGGTGCCCGTGTAGTAGTCGAGACCACGGGTGATGGACAGGTCGGCGACGACCCGGAAGGAGCCGCCACCGACGGCCCCCGTGGCGGCGACGACGGCGGCCAGCTCGTCGAGGCCCTGGTCGAGCAGCTCGTCGCGGACGCCCAGCCCGCGGACCTCGTCGACGAAGCCGGTGCTGCCGGGCTCGGCGCGCAGCGTCGCCAGCGCCAGGCAGGCGTCCGCCTCCCGCTCCCCCAGCCCGACGCCGTCGACGAGGGAGGCGCGCACCCGCTCGGGCGAGGTCTTGTCGAGCTTGTCGACCTCGCGCATCACCGCGGCCGTGTCCGCGAGCCCGAGGCCGCGGTAGAAGCCCTCGACGAGGCGCCGGTTGTTGACCTGCATGACGACGGGCGGCAGCGGGAGGCGGGCGAAGGCGTCGGCCATGACGAGCGGCAGCTCGGCCTCGTGGTGCGGCGCCAGCGAGCCGGCGTCGACGACGTCGACGTCCGCCTGGCGGAACTCGCGGAACCGGCCCTCCTGCGGCCGCTCCCCGCGCCAGACCTTCTGCACCTGGTACCGGCGGAAGGGGAAGGCCAGCTTCCCGGCGTTCTCGAGCACGTAGCGCGCGAAGGGCACTGTGAGGTCGTAGTGCAGCGCGAGGACGTCGTCCCCGCCCGCCCCTGCGGCCGCGCCGTCCTCGGCGACCTCCGCGAGCCGGCGGACGGCGTAGACCTCCTTGTCGATCTCGCCCTTGCGCAGCAGGACCGACAGGGGCTCGACCGCCCGCGTCTCGACGCCGGCGAAGCCGTGCAGCTCGAAGACCTCGCGCAGCACGTCGAGGACGTGCTCCTCGACGACCCGCTCCTCCGGGAGGAGCTCGGGGAAGCCCGACAGGGGTCGGGGGGTGCGCGCGGCCATCAGGGGCTCTCCAGGAGGTCGGGGTCGAGCAGGTACGGGTTCGTGGCGCGCTCGCGCGCGACGGTCGACGCCGGGCCGTGGCCGGGCACGACGAGCGCGTGGTCGGGCAGCGCCAGGACGACGTCGCGCAGCGTGGCGCGCATGGCGGCGCCGTCGCCGCCGGGCAGGTCGGTGCGGCCCACGGAGCCGGCGAAGAGGACGTCGCCGGTCATCACCGTGCTCCGCACCTGCCCGGCGACCGCCGGGGAGCCGGCGGGCAGCCCGTCGGCGGCGGACCAGGAGCCGTCGTCGGGCACGTCGTCGACGACGAGGAGGGTCGAGCCCTCCGTGTGGCCGGGGGCGGCCACCGCGCGGACGCGCAGCGACCCCGCGACGACCTCGTCGCCGCCGGCGAGCCCGCGCACCGACGCCGGGCGCCGCCACGCGAAGCCGGGGACCTGCGCCAGCAGCGCCGCGCGCAGCTGCGGCCCGAGCCCCTCGAGCGGGTCCTCGAGGCGGTGGACGTCGGCGGCGCCCAGCAGCACCGGCGCGCCCGCGGGGTCGGCGACGGCGGCGGCCTCCGCGACGTGGTCGAGGTGCCCGTGGGTGGCGACGACGGCGACCGGGCGCAGGTGCAGCCGCTCGAGCAGCGGGAGGAGGCGGTCGACGACGCCGATGCCCGGGTCCACCACGAGGCACTCCCCCGGCGACCCCGTCGTGCCGGCCCGGGCGGCCAGGACGGTGGTGTTGGTGCCCAGCACGCGGGCCGGGACGCTGCGCAGGAGCACCGGGGGAGCCTACCGACGCCCCGTCCGCGCATAGACTCGCCGCCGTCCGCCACGGGCCGCCGCCGCTCCCGTCCCGGGGAGGGCGCGCCACGGCGGCAGGCCCGGCGGGAGGTCGACGAGCGGAGGTCCATCGGTGGCGCCCAGCAAGCGCGAGCGCGACGACGCACGACGTCGCTACGCGGAGCACCTGCGACGCCAGGAGCAGCAGGCGGCCGCGCGCCGACGGCGGAACCGCGTCCTCGTCCTCGTCGGCGCCGTCTTCGCCGTCGCCCTCGTCGCCGCCGGCGTGGTCACGGCCGTCACGGGCGGCGACGACACGACCGAGGCCTCCGGGCCCTGCCCGACCCCGACCTCCGGCGCCGTCGCCGACCCGCCGCAGTTCGACGCCGCCCCTGCGCCCGGCTCGAGCGACGCCACCTCGGCGGTCATCGCGACGACGTGCGGCGACATCACCGTCGAGCTCCTGCCCGACGCCGCCCCGCAGGCGGTCGCGAGCTTCGCCTTCCTGGCCGACGAGGGCTTCTTCGCCGGCACGCCGTGCCACCGGCTCGTGACGTCGGGCATCTTCGTGCTCCAGTGCGGCGACCCGACGGGCACCGGCACGGGCGGGCCCGGGTACAGCTTCGGCCCCGTGGAGAACGCCCCCGCCGACGACGTCTACCCCGCCGGCACGCTCGCCATGGCCCGCCAGGGCGGGGACGGCGACAGCAACGGCAGCCAGTTCTTCCTCGTCTACGAGGACTCGTCGATCCCCTCGGACGCCGGGGGCGGGTACACCGTCTTCGGCCGCGTGACCGAGGGGCTCGACGTCGTGCAGACCATCGCCGAGGGCGGCACCGCCGCCGACGGGGTCGCGCCCGCGCGCCCCATCAGCATCGAGGGAGTGACGACGCAGTGAGCGACCCCGTGAGCGCCCCGCGCGAGGACGAGGCCCGTCCGGAGACGGCGGCGCCCGAGACGACCACCCCGGAGGTCGCCGTCGAGGCGGCCCCCGACGCCGACGCCGACGCGGGCGCGCCCGCGACGGACGGTCCGGCGAGCGACGAGCAGCCGGCGGACGGGGAGGACGCGGGCGCGGCGGTCGAGCCGACCACCCCGGTGACGACGGCGGAGGACGTCGCCCGTGACGCAGCCGGGCTCGACCCGGAGGGTGCGGTGGACGCCCCCCGCGCCGAGGGCACCTCCTCGCCCGAGGACGCGGGCCCGGTGACGGAGGCGGCCGTGCCCTCGGACGACGCCGTGGCGGTGGGCAGCACGGCGGACGAGGTCGTCAGCGACCCCGTCGCCGACGCCGACCCCGGCGACACCCCTGCCGCCACCTCGGGCGGCACCCTCGACGACACCCCGGACGCCGGCACGACGCCGTCGGCCGACGCGGAGCCCGCGGCCGACGCGGAGCCCGCGACGGGCGCCGGGGCCGCACCGGCAC
>NZ_JABEMA010000359.1 GCF_013004605.1 Pseudokineococcus marinus | reverse complement strand
CGTCGCGGACGTGCGCGAGCGCGCGTCCCGCGCGGGCCCAGGGGCGGGCGGCCGGCTGGTCGACCTCGCCGGCGCCACGGACCTCGCCGGCCTGGCCGCGCTCCTGCGGCGCGCCGACGCCGTCGTCGTCGGCAACACCGGCCCGGCGCACCTCGCGGCGGCCGTGGGCACGCCGGTCGTCTCCCTCTTCTCCCCCGTCGTGCCCGCCGAGCGCTGGGCGCCGTGGGGGGTGCCCACCGTCCTGCTGGGCGACCAGGGGGCGCCGTGCGCCCTCTCCCGGGCCCGCGAGTGCCCGGTCCCGGGGCACCCGTGCCTGCAGCTGGACGGCCGCAGCGTCGTGGAGGCCGTACGGTCGGTCGTCGGCGTCCGGCCCGGTGGCGCCGCGGGATCGGTCGAGCGGGTCGCGGGGTCGAGCGCCGCCGGGACGCGAGGAGGAGCACGCCCGTGAGGGTCCTGCTGTGGCACGTGCACGGCTCGTGGACGACGTCGTTCGTCCAGGGGCGGCACACGTACCTGCTGCCGGTGCTGCCCGGGCGCGGTCCCGACGGCCGCGGCCGCGCCCGCACGTGGGAGTGGCCCGCGTCGGCCGTCGAGGTGACGCCCGAGGAGCTGGCCGCGGCCCCGCCGGACGTCGTCGTCCTCCAGCGCGCCCACGAGGGCGAGCTGCTGCGCCGCTGGACCGGCCTCGTGCCGGGCGTCGACGTGCCCGTCGTCCACCTCGAGCACGACGCCCCGACCGACCACGCCGCGCGCAGCCGCCAGCGGGCGGCCGACGGTCGTGACCTCGTCGTGCACGTGACCGCCTACAACGCGCTCATGTGGGACAACGGCGCGGCGCCGACGACCGTCGTCGAGCACGGCGTCGTCGACCCCGGCGCGCTCGCCACCGGCGAGCGCGCCTCGCTCGGCGTCGTCGTCAACGAGCCGGTGCGGCGCGAGCGCGTGGCGGGCACCGACGTCGTCCTCGACCTCGCGCGCTCCCTGCCCGTCGAGGTCTACGGCATGGGGATGGTCGCCCTGGGCGAGCTCGCGGACGCCCGCGGCGTCCCCGCCCTCGGCAGCGCCTCCGACGCGCTGCACGACGACCTGCCCCAGCACCGCATGCACGCCGAGCTCGGCGCCCACCGCGCCTACCTGCACCCCTACCGGTGGACGAGCCTCGGCATGGCGCTCGTGGAGGCCATGACGATCGGCATGCCCGTGCTCGCCGTCGCCAGCACCGCCGCCGCTGACGCCGTGCCCACGGCCGGCGGCGTCGTCAGCGCCGACCCGCGGGTCCTCGCCCGGGCGGCCCGCGCGTGGCTCGACGACCCGGCCCGGGCCCGGGAGGCCGGCGCGGCCGCGCGCGAGCACGCCCTCGCCCGCTTCGGGCTCGGACGCTTCCTCGCCGACTGGGACGAGGTCCTCGACGCCGTCGTCGCCGGCGGCCTGCCCGCGGCCGCCCGCCGGGAGGTCCTCGCGTGAGGGTCGCGATGGTGTCCGAGCACGCCAGCCCGCTCGCCGCGCTGGGCGGCGTCGACGCCGGCGGGCAGAACGTCCACGTCGCCCACCTCGCCGCGGCGCTGGCGGCCCGCGGGCACGCGGTCGACGTCTACACGCGGCGCGACGCCGTCGACCTGCCCCCGCAGGTCGAGCTCGTCGACGGCGTCACCGTGGTCCACGTCGACGCCGGTCCCCCGGCCGAGGTGCCCAAGGACGCGCTCCTGCCGCACATGGAGGCCTTCGGCCGGCGCCTCGCCGAGCACCTGCTCGAGCGGCCCGCCGACCTCCTGCACGCGCACTTCTGGATGAGCGGGGTGGCGACGCGGGAGGCCGCCCGCTCGGTCGGGCTGCCGTGGGTGCAGACCTTCCACGCGCTCGGCTCGGTGAAGAGGCGCCACCAGGGCGCGGAGGACACGAGCCCGCCCTCGCGCGTGGCCGTCGAGACCGAGCTCGCGGCCGAGGCGGACGCCGTCCTCGCCACGTGCCGCGACGAGGTCTCCGAGCTGGCCGACCTGGGCGCCCCGCACGACCGCGTGCGCGTCGTCCCCTGCGGCGTCGACGTCGACCTCTTCACCCCCGACGGGCCCGTCGGCGGGCCGGAGCGGCGCGAGCAGCACCGCGTCGTCGTCGTGGGCCGGCTCGTGGAGCGCAAGGGCGTCGAGGAGGTCGTGCGGGCGCTGGCCCTCGGGCCGACCTCGGCGCTGGCGCGGACCGAGCTGCTCGTCCTCGGCGGACCGCCCGCCGACCACCTCGCCATCGACGCGGAGGCCCAGCGGCTGCGGGGCCTGGCCGAGGAGCTCGGCGTCGCGGACCGCACGCACCTGCTGGGGCGCGTGGACCACTCCGACCTCCCCGCGCTCCTGCGCGGGGCGGACGTCGTCGTCGCCACCCCCTGGTACGAGCCCTTCGGCATCGTCCCGCTGGAGGCGATGGCCTGCGGCCGCCCCGTCGTGGGCAGCGCCGTCGGCGGGCTGCTCGACACCGTGGAGGACGGCGTCACCGGCGCCCTCGTGCCCCCGCGCGACGCCGTGGCGCTGGCCGCGGCCCTCGGGCCCCTGCTCGAGGACGCCCCCCGCCGCGAGGCGTGGGGCCGGGCGGCGCGCGAGCGCGCCGTCGCCGGCTTCAGCTGGCGCGAGGTGGCCGCCCGCACCGAGGACGCCTACGAGGGCGTGCTCGCCCGCACCCGCCTGGAGGCCCTGTGAGCGACGAGCCGACCCGCCGCGAGACGACCCGCCGCGGGAGCACCGGACCGGGGCCCGAGCCGGGCCGGGAGGCG
>NZ_JABEMA010000358.1 GCF_013004605.1 Pseudokineococcus marinus | reverse complement strand
GCGTGCCACCAGGGCCGGCGGGCGGCGCCGCGTCGGCGAGCGCGCGCACGTGCGCCGCACCGGCGCCGACGGCGTAGCGCAGCACCCGGGCCACCGACGGGCCGGACGGGTGGCGCACGAGGTCGAAGGCGACGACCGGCGAGCTCACGAGGCCGTAGGGCACGTGCTGCACCTCCTCGGGCGTCGGTCGGGGCGCCGGGGCCCGGGTCTCGTCGGGGCCCGCGTGTCGTCGGGGCCCGGGTGTCGTCGGGACGTCGTCGCCGGGACGTCGTCGCCGGGGCCCCGCTGGTCGGGGTCGGTGGTCGTGCCGCCGGGCGCGGTGGCCCCGTGACGGGGACGGTCAGCGGCGGGCGCGCCGCGGAGCGCCCGGGGTGCGGGGCACCGTCGCGGTGGTGGCCGGGCGGGGCGCCCCGACCTCCCGCGACGCCTCGAGCGCGGCGTCGAGCTCGAGCAGCAGCAGGAGCTCCTCGCGCGCCGCCGGCGGGCTCACGCTCTGCCCCTCCACCTGCCGCCCCTCTGCCTGCTGCTGCTTCACGCCCGGCTGCCCAGCGCGACGGTGCGGGTCGCGTCCAGGGGCATGAGCAGGCGGTCGGGCAGCTGGCAGGCGCCGGTGATGAGGTCGGCCATCGGCCCGCTCAGGGTGTCCGGCGGCGGCTCCAGGTCGTCCTCGGAGACCTCGACGACGTCGCCGATGGAGTCCACGAGGAGGGCGACGACCTCGTCGCCGACCCGCACGACGAGGTCCGTCGTGGGCAGGCCCTCCTCCCGCGGGGGCAGCCCGAGGCGGCGGCGCAGGTCCACGGCCGTGACCACCTGCCCGCGCAGGTTGACGAGCCCGGCCACCTCCGGCGGCGCGAGCGGCACCCGGGTGAGCGCCTGCTCGGTGAGGACCTCCTGCACGCGCAGGACCTCGATGCCGTACAGGCCGTCGCCGAGGTGGAAGGTCACGTAGCTGACGGTCATGGGGGGCTCCCCTGCGGGCCGGTGGTGGGCTGCGGCGGGGCGCTCCGGCCCCCGGGTGGCGACGTCCGCGCGCCGGCCGCTCACGCCCGGGCCCCCTCGTGGGCGTCACGGGGCGAGCGGGGCCGCGGCGGGGCGTAGGCGCCTGCGCGGGAGGGCGTCTCGACCTCGTCGTAGAAGGTCGCGTCGGCGGCGAGGACGGCCTGGCGGACGTCGAGGAGCTCGACGATGTGCTCGTCGACGACGGCCGAGCCCGACAGGCCCGGGTCGCCGAGGTGGCTGACGCGCGCGCCGGAGGCCGGGGTGACGTCGAGGATCTCGTCGACCGCGAGCGCCACGGAGCGCCCGCCGACGGCGTGCACGACGAGCGGCACGGACTCCTCCCCGGAGGTCAGCTCCCCGAGGTGCTCGGCGAGCACGAGGACGGGCATGACCTCGCCGCGGTGCTGGACGGCCCAGCGGCGCCCGATGCGCTCGAGCCGCTCGCGCGGCACGTCCTCGAGGCGGGTGACGACCTCGAGCGGGATCGCCATGCGGCGCGAGCCCACGCGGACCAGCAGCAGCTGGGTGCTGTCGCCCGGGCCGGCGTCGAGCTCGCCGGCGCGCTCGTCGGCGCGCTCCTGCTCGCGGGCCGAGCGGGACAGCGCCTGGACGTCGAGGATGAGCGCGAGCCCGCCGTCGCCGAGGATCGTCGCGCCCGAGTAGTGGGGCAGGTCGCCCAGCAGCGCGCCGAGCGGCTTGACGACGATCTCCTGCGTCGCGAGGACGGCGTCCACGACGAGGCCGAAGCGGCGCCCGGCGGTCTCGAGGACGGCGACGACCGAGGACTCCCCCGGCTCCGGGCGGCCGAGCGCCAGGGCGTCGTGCAGGCGCACCAGCGGCAGCAGGTGCCCGCGCAGCCGGTGCACCTCGGCGTCGCCCACGTGCTCGGTGCCCGCGCCCCCGTCGCGGTCCAGCCCCACGAGCTCGCGGAGGCCGTTCTGCGGGATGGCGAAGCGCTGGCCGCCGCAGGAGACGACGAGGGCGGGGATTATCGCCAGCGTCAGGGGCACGCGCAGGCGCGTCGTGCTGCCGCGGCCCACGACCGACTCGAGCTCGATCGAGCCGCCGATGCGCTCGATGTTCGTGCGGACGACGTCCATGCCGACGCCGCGCCCGGACACGCTCGTCACCGCGGCGGCCGTCGAGAAGCCCGGCGTGAAGACGAGCCCGAGCACCTCCGTCGTCGACATCTTGCGCAGCGTCGCCTCGTCGACGAGCCCGCGCTCGAGGGCCCGGGCGCCGATGACGCGCGGGTCCATGCCGCGGCCGTCGTCGGAGACCTCGACGAGCACCTGCCCGCCCTCGTGGCGGGCGCGGAGGGTGACGAGGCCGACGGGGTCCTTGCGGGCGGCCCGCCGGTCCTCCGGGGGCTCGAGGCCGTGGTCGACGGCGTTGCGGACGAGGTGGGTCAGCGGGTCCTTGACGGCCTCGAGGAGGGTGCGGTCGAGCTCGGTGTCGGCGCCCTCCATCTCGAGGCGGACCTGGCGGCCGAGCTGGGCGCCGAGGTCGCGGACGACGCGGGGGAGCTTGGACCACACGTGGTCGATGGGCTGCATGCGGGTCTGCATGACGCCCTGCTGCAGCTCGCCGGCGACGAGGTCGAGGCGGTGGGCCGCGCGGAGCATCTCGGCGTCGCCGGAGCTCGACGCGCGCTCGAGCACCTGGTTCCGGGTGAGGACGAGCTCGCCGACCATCGACATGAGCTGCTCGAGCAGCTCGACGTCCACGCGGACGCTCGCCTCGCCGCTGCGGCGGGCCGGGGCCGGCTCCTCCGCGCCCGCGGGGGAACCGCCCGACGGGGCGCCGGCGGGCTGCTCCGCCGCGGGCGCGGGCGCGTCCAGGACCGGGTCGGGCGCGAG
>NZ_JABEMA010000357.1 GCF_013004605.1 Pseudokineococcus marinus | reverse complement strand
TGATCCCGCGGGCGGCCAGCTGCGCGGGCAGCATCCGCCGGCCGTCCGGCTCGACGAGCCGGTAGGCGCACGCAGGGACGCGGTGGTCGAGCGCGACCGCGTGGAGCACGGCACCCCCGACGACCAGAGGTGCCCGACGCAGCCCCCGCCCAGCCCACCGCCGCCCGCCCCGCCGACGCCGACCCGTCCACCACCTCCGGGCGCCCGCTCGTCGTCGCGACCGCCAACGTCAACGGCATCCGGGCCGCCGCCCGCCGCGGCATGGGCGCCTGGCTCGACGGCCGCGGCGTCGACGTGCTGTGCCTCCAGGAGGTCCGCGCCGACGACGACACACTGCGCCGGGTGATCGCCGAGATGGCCGGTGAGGACGCGCCGGTGAAGGGCGCCGCGCAGGGCGACGCCGTCGCCGGCTGGCACGTCGCCCACGTCGAGCCGACCGACGCCGGCACGAAGGGCCGTGCGGGCGTCGCCGTCGCGAGCCGGCTCCCGCTGGCCGCGGTGCGCGAGGGCCTCGGCGACGCCGACGCGGGCGGCCGCTTCGCCGGCGCCGGGCGGTGGCTCGAGGCCGACGTGGCCCTGCCGGACGGGCGGACGCTCACGGCCGTCAGCGCCTACGTCCACTCCGGCGAGGTCGGCACGCCCCAGCAGGAGGACAAGATGGCCTTCCTGGCCGCGGCGACCGAGCGCATGGCCGTGCTCGGCGCCGACGGAGCGCTCGCCGTCGTCACCGGCGACCTCAACGTCGGTCATCGCGAGCTCGACATCAAGAACTGGAAGGGCAACCGGAAGAAGGCCGGCTTCCTGCCCGAGGAGCGCGCCGCCCTCGACCGGTGGTTCCGCGCGCCCGACGACCACGGCGCCGGCGGCGCGGGGGACGGCGCTGCGGAGGCCGGCGGGCCCGGCCTCGGGTGGACCGACGTCGCCCGGGCGCTCGCGGGGGAGGTCGACGGCCCCTACTCGTGGTGGTCCTGGCGCGGGCAGGCCTTCGACAACGACACGGGCTGGCGCATCGACTACCAGGTGGCCACCCCCGCGCTCGGCGCCGCGGCGCGCTCGTGCGAGGTCGACCGCGCGCCCTCGTACGCCGAGCGGTGGAGCGACCACGCGCCGGTCGTCGCGACCTACGCCCTCTGAGCCGCCGCCGCGTGCCCGCCGAGCCCCGTCCCTCGGCGGGGGCGTCCCTCGGCGGGGGAGTGCTCAGGCCGTGTGCGCGGGCTGCTCGGCGCCGCCGCCCGGCTGCTCGTCGCCCCGGCGGGCGCGCACCTGGTCGCGCGCGTCCTCGGCCGCCGGCAGCAGCAGCTCGCCCCACGCGGGGAAGGGGTGCACCACCTCGGCGAGCAGCTCGACGTCGAGGCGGCCGCGGACGGCGAGGACGAGCTCGCCGCCCCAGCTGTCGGCCTCCGGGCCGACGACGCTGGCGCCGAGCAGGACGCCGGACGCGGCGTCGACGACGAGCTCCACCGTGCCGGGCCCGTCGTAGCGCTCGACGTGCGCGCGCCCGGTGTCGGAGCTCGCCTGCGTCGCGACGACGACGTCGTGCCCCGCCTCCCGGGCGCCGTCCGCGCTGAGCCCCGTGGCGAGCACGGGCGGGTCCACGTAGACGGCGCGCGGCATCCCCGTCTCATCGCCCTCCCGGGGGCGGCCGACGAGCGCGTCGGCGACGACGCGGGCCTGGTAGTTGGCGCCGTGGGTGTAGGGCGCGCGCCCGTTGACGTCGCCGACGGCGTAGACGTCGTCGAGGGGCCGCCCGTCCGCGAGGACGCGGTAGCGGTCGTCGACGGCGAGCGCGCCGGCGCCCGTCGTGTCGAAGCCGAGCGTCTGCACGCACTCGAGGCGGGGCCTCCTCCCGCTCGCGAGCAGGACGCGCTCGCCCGTGACCTCGCTCCCGTCGTCGAGCTCGAGGACGACGCCGTCGCCGTCGGCGCGCGCCCGCGACGCCGTCACCCCGGTGCGGACGTCCACGCCCGTGCCGGTCAGGGCCTGGGCCACGGCGTCGCCCACCGACGGGTTCTCGCTCGCCAGGAGTCGCGGCGCCGTCTCGACGAGGGTCGTGCGGACGCCGAAGGACGCGTAGACCTGCGCGAGCTCGCAGCCGACGGCCCCGCCGCCGAGCACGAGCAGGCTGGCCGGCCGGTGGTCGCTGGAGAGGGCCTCGTCGCTCGTCCACGTCGCCACGTCGTCCAGCCCGTCGACCGGGGGGGCCGCGGGGGCGCTGCCGGTGGCGAGGACGAGCGTGCGCCAGCGCAGGACGTCGACGAGCTCGCCCGGGTCGTCCGGCGAGCCCCCGCCGCGGCGCACCCGCGCGAGGCCGCCGCCGGCGTCGTCGCGCTCGACGGACGCCCACCCGCGCACGAGCTCGACGCCCGCCGCGCGCAGGCCGTCGGCCTTGCCGCTGTCGTCGCGGCCCGCCGTGGCGTCGGTGCGGCGCCGCAGGGCCCACGCCCAGGCGGCGTCGTGGTCGTCGGAGCCGCTGCGGCGGTGCCCGTGGGCCGCGAGCAGCATCGCCTTGCTCGGCACGCAGGCCCAGAAGGGGCACTCGCCGCCGACGAGGGAGCCCTCGACGACGGCGACGGACAGGCCCGCGGCGGCGGCCCGCGGCCCGGCGGTCTCGGACGCGGAGCCGCCGCCGACGACGAGGACGTCGACGACGCGGGGCTCGCCGTGCGGGGGAGGGGAGTCGGAGGAGGTCGGGGACGGCGCGGTCTCGGTCGTCATGCCCCGATCCTGCGGTCCGCGGCGCCCAGCGGCACGCCCGGGGGAGAGGGGCGGCACGCCCGGCAGCGGGGGCCGCGGACCGGGCCCGCGAGGGCGGGCGCCGGTGCGCGG
>NZ_JABEMA010000356.1 GCF_013004605.1 Pseudokineococcus marinus | reverse complement strand
CTCCGAGGGCGTGCACGGCGTCCGGCCGAGCCCGGTAGGCGACGGCGACGACGAGCGCCGCGAGCGCGAACGCGGCACCGGAGAAGAGGTAGGGGCCCGCCAGCGCGGGCAGCCCGAGCGCCTCGCCGAGGCGGCCGCCCGCCGGCGCGAGGTTGGGGCCCGCGACCGACCCCACGGTCGTCGCCCACACGACGACGGCGATGGTGCGCCCCCGCCGGCGCGCGGGGACGCCGTCGGCCGCGGCGTAGCGCGACTGCAGCCCGGCCGCCTGCGCGACGCCGAAGAGCGCCAGCCCCGCGACGAGCAGGAGCAGCGACGACGTCGCCGCGCCCGCGAGGACGCCCGCCGTCCCCACGCACGCGACGCCGTAGCCCACGGGCAGCGACCAGCGGCGCCCGCGCCGCGCCGCCAGCCGCGCCAGGGGCACGGCCGCGACGGCGGCGCCGAGGACGCCGACGGCCTGCCCGAGCCCGGCCGCGCCCGTGCCCGCGAGCTGCTCCACGAGCAGCGAGCCCACCGCGATGCCCGACGCGACGCCGACGCCGCCGAGGAGGTTGGTCGCCACGAGCGACCCGACGCGGCGGCCCTCGCCGACCGGTCCGCCGCCCGTCGCCGGAGTCGTCCCGGTCGCCCGCCCGGCCTCCACGTCCTCGGTCATGGTCGGATGCTCCCGCACGTCCGCCCGCGCGCACCGGAGGTCGACCGTGACGAGCCCCGCCCCTCCCGACGCCCGGCGCGGCGTCGACGACCTCACCCTCGAGGAGCTGCGTGCCCGCGGCGGGCTGAAGTGGACGCTCTTCCCCGACGCCATCGGCGCCTTCGTCGCCGAGGGCGACCACGGCACGGCGCCCGCGGTGACCCGGGCCCTGCACGAGGCCGTCGACGCCGGGGCGCTCGGCTACCTCACGCCGGCCCGCCAGCGGGCGATGGCCGAGGCGTGCGCGGCGTGGACGGCGTCCCGGTACGGCTGGGAGGTGCCACCGGAGCGCGTGCGACCGCTGGGCGACGTCCTCGCCGGGCTGCAGGTCGCCGTCGAGCACTTCTCGCGGCCCGGGTCGGCCGTCGTCGTGCCGACGCCCGCCTACATGCCCTTCCTCACGCTCCCGCGGGCGCTGGGCCGCGAGCACGTCGAGCTGCCGATGGCGCGCGACGGCGGCCGCTGGGTCTACGACCTCGACGCCCTCGACGCCGTCCTCGCCGCCGGCGCGGGCCTGCTCGTGCTCTGCAACCCGCACAACCCCGTCGGCCGGGTGCTCGAGCGCGCGGAGATGACGGCGATCAGCGAGGTCGTCGAGCGCCACGGAGCCCGCGTCCTCTCCGACGAGATCCACGCCCCTCTCGTCTTCTCACGCCACCGGCACGTGCCCTACGCGTCGACGTCGGAGGCGGCCGCCCGGCACACCGTGACGGCGACGTCCGCGTCGAAGGCGTGGAACCTGCCGGGCCTCAAGTGCGCGCAGCTGCTGCTGTCGAACGAGGCGGACGCCGAGCGCTGGGAGGAGGTCGGCGCCGTCCTCGAGCACGGCGCGTCGACGCCCGGCGTGCTCGCGGCCACGGCCGCCTACGCCGAGGGCGGGGCGTGGCTCGACGAGGTGCTCGTCCACCTCGAGGGCACCCGCGACCTCCTGGCGGACCTCGTCGCGGAGCACCTGCCGGGCGTCGTCATGGCGCCCGTCGAGGGCACCTACCTGGCGCTGCTCGACTGCCGCGCCCTCGACCTGGGGCCCTCGCCCGCGGCCTTCTTCCGCGAGCGCGCCGGCGTCGCGCTCACCGACGGCGCCGCGTGCGGACGGGCCGCCGAGGGCTCCGTCCGGCTCACCTTCGCGATGCCCCGGCCGCTGCTCGAGCGGGCCGTGCGGCAGATGGGCGAGGCCGTCCGCCGGCGCTGAGGCCCGGCGCCGGAGACTGGGCGCCTCACCCGCCGTCGGCCACCACCACGCGGACCCCGGCGTCGGCCAGCGCCCCCGCCAGAGGGTCCTCGGGCGCGCGGTCGGTGACGAGCACGTCGACCCCCGCCAGGTCGAGGAGCCGCTGCGGGCCCGTCCGACCGTGCTTGGCGGCGTCCGCGACGACGACCACGCGGTGGGCGGCCGCCGCGAGGGCGCGCCCGATGTCGGCCTCGCCGGCGTCGGCCGTCGTCGCGCCGAAGCGGGCGTCGACGCCCTCGACGCCGAGCACCGCGACGTCGAGGACGACCTCCTCCAGCGACCGGCGCGCGGCGGGCCCCGAGAGCTCGAGCGAGCGGTGGCGCACCGTCCCGCCGGTCATGACGACGCGCGCGTGCGGGCGGACGGCGACCTCGACGGCGATCGTCAGGGCGTTGGTGACGAGCGTGAACCCGCGGCTGCCGTCGGCCGGCGCGAGGTGGTCGGCCCGCACCAGCGCCCGGGCCACCTCGGTCGTCGTCGTGCCGCCGTTGACGCCCACGACGTCGCCCACCGCGACGAGCGCGGCCGCGGCCCGCCCGACGGCCTCCTTCGCCTCCGCGCGCACGGACGCCTTGTCGGCGAGGGGCCGCTCGTAGCCGCTGCTCGCGAGGGCCGAGGCGCCGCCGTGGGTGCGGACGGCGAGGTGCTGCTGGGCCAGCGCGTCGAGGTCGCGGCGGGCCGTGGCGTCGGAGGCGCCCAGCTCCTCCCGCACCCGGGCGACGCTGACGTGCCCGTCCTGCGCGAGGAGCTCGAGGATCCGCTCGAGCCGCTGCTGCCTCACGCCGCCCCCCGGGCGGTCGGCCGGGGGACGGCGCGCCGGGCCGACGGGCGCACGGCGCGCACGGCGAGGTCCTCGTCGAGGAGCACGAGGTCCGCCGCCCGCCCCGGCGCGAGCGCCCCGATCCG
>NZ_JABEMA010000355.1 GCF_013004605.1 Pseudokineococcus marinus | reverse complement strand
GGCGGCGGGGACGTCGCCGGGCGGCGAGGGCCGCGGGCGCCCCGTCGACGGGGGCGCGGGACCGGCCCCGCCGCGGGGCGGGGCCGGTCCTCGTGCGTGCTGACCTGCTCGGTGCTGACGTGCTCGGGCGGGACCCGGTCAGGTCACTTGTAGCGGTCCGCCACGGCCTGGGCGTCCTCCTGGCCCTGGTCGAGCGTCTCCTGCACCGAGCCCTGCCCGGCGATGTTGGAGCTGATGCCCTCGGAGATGCCGGTGGCGAGGTCGGCGAACTCGGGGATGGCGACGAACTGGATGCCCGGCGCCGGCCGCGGCTGCACGCCCGGGTCGTTGGGGTCGGCCGAGGAGATGGCCGCCTCGGTGGCCTCGGCGAAGGCGCCGGCGACGTCGAGGTAGTCCTGGTTCTCGTAGGTCGAGCTGCGCTTGCCGGCCGGCACGCGCGACCAGCCGAGCTCGGAGCCGACGAGCTCCTCGTACTCCTGGCTGGAGGCCCAGGAGATGAACTCCCACGCGGCGTCCTGCTTCTCCGACGCCGCCTGCACGCCCCAGGCCCAGCTGTAGAGCCAGCCGCTGGAGTCGGTCTCGACGACCGGGGCCGGCGCGTAGCCGATCTGCCCGGCGACCGGGGAGCCGTCCGCCTCGAGGGAGCCGGCCGCCGACGTGGCGTCGTACCACATGGCCACGTTGCCCTGCGTCATGTCGTTGAGGCACTCGGTGAAGCCGGCCTGCGCCGCGCCCGCCTCGCCGTGCTGGGTCACGAGGTCGACGTAGAACTGCGTGGCCTCGACGAACTCCGGCGCGTTGACCTGGGCGTCCCAGTTCTCGTCGAACCACGTGCCGCCGAAGGTGTTGACCACCGTCGTCAGGGGCGCGAAGACCTGGCCCCAGCCCGGCAGGCCGCGCAGGCAGATGCCGCGGGTGCCGCTCGGGTCGTCGATCTGCGCCGCCAGGTCGGCGACCTCCTGCCACGTCGGCTGCTCCGGCATGGTCAGCCCGGCCTCCTCGAAGAGGTCGGTGCGGTACATGAGGAACGAGGACTCGCCGTAGAAGGGCTCGGCGTAGAGCTCGCCGTCCGAACCGGTGAGGCCGGCCGCGATGGGCTCGAGGATGTCGCTCTGGTCGAACTCGTCGTCGCCCTCGGCGTAGTCGGTGAGCGGGGCGAGCCAGCCGTTCTCCGAGAAGAACGGCACCTCGTAGTTGCTGATGGTCGCGACGTCGTACTGGCCGGCCTGGGCGGCGAAGTCCTGCGCGATCTGGGCGCGGACGTCGTTCTCGGGCTGGACGGTGAAGTTGACCTGGATGCCCGTGTCCGCCGTGAAGTTGTCGGCGGTGAGCTGCTGCAGGTCCTCCATCTGCGGGTTGTTCACCATGATCACGTTGATGCTCTGGGCCTCGCCGGAGGCGTCGCCGCCCCCGGCTCCGCCACCGCCGCCGCCGGCGCCGCCGCACGCCGTGGCGGCGAGGGCGACCGTCGAGATGGCGGCGAGCGCGAGGGGGGCACGTCGTCGTGCGGTCATGCGGTCGTGTCCTTCCGGAGCGTGCGGGGGGCGGTGCGGGGCTGGCGGGCGGGGGCTGGCGCGTGCGAGCCGGTGGGGTCGGGCGTCGTCGTGACGTCGTCGTCCGGGCTGGGTGCCGCCTCCGGTGCAGATGAGACCCGGCTGGGAGGCCGCGCGTCAAGGCCGAGACTCGGATGTGATGGAAGTGCGCTCAGATGAGCGCAAGGTGAGGTGGGTCGACCCTCGCCCGCGGGGGGACGCCCCGTGGCGGCCCCTAGGCTCCGGCGGGTGCGCGTCCTCGTCCTCGGGTCCGGTGCTCGCGAGCACGCCCTCGCCGTCGCCCTCGCCGCCGACGACGACGTCTCGGACGTCCTCGTCGCGCCGGGCGGGCCGGGCGTCGCCGACGTGGCCGAGGTGGTGCGCGTCGACCCGCTCGACGGCGCCGCCGTCGCGGCCCTCGCGCGCGAGCGGGAGGTGGACCTCGTGGTCGTCGGCCCGGAGGCGCCGCTCGTCGCGGGCGTCGCCGACGCCGTCCGCGCCGCCGGGGTGGACTGCTTCGGCCCCTCGGCCGCGGCGGCCCGGCTCGAGGGCAGCAAGGCCTTCGCCAAGGAGGTCATGGCCTCGGCCGGCGTGCCGACGGCGATGGCCCGCGTGTGCACCGACCTCGGGCAGGTGGCCGACGCGCTGGACGCCTTCGGCGCCCCCCACGTCGTCAAGGACGACGGCCTGGCGGCCGGCAAGGGCGTCGTCGTCACCGGCGACCGCGAGGAGGCGCTCGCGCACGCGCGGTCCTGCCTCGAGGGGCGCCCCGGCGCGGGCGCCTCCGCGGTCGTCGTCGAGGAGTTCCTCGACGGCCCCGAGGTGTCGCTCTTCGTCCTGTGCGACGGCACCGACGTGGTGCCGCTCGCCCCCGCCCAGGACAGCAAGCGCCTGCTCGACGGCGACGCGGGCCCCAACACCGGGGGCATGGGCGCCTACTCGCCGCTCCCGTGGGCCCCGCCCGGGCTCGTGGACGAGGTCGTCGAGCGGGTGGCCCGACCCGTCGTCGCCGAGATGGCCCGCCGCGGGACGCCCTTCGCGGGCGTCCTCTACTGCGGGCTGGCGCTCACCTCGCGCGGGGTGCGCGTCGTGGAGTTCAACGCGCGCTTCGGCGACCCCGAGACGCAGGTGGTCCTCCCGCGCCTGCGGACGCCGCTCGGCGGGGTGCTGCGGGCCGCCGCCACCGGGCGCCTGGCCGAGCTCGAGCCGCTCACGTGGTCCGAGGCCGCCGCGGTCGTCGTCGTCCTCGCGGCGGCCGGCTACCCGGCCTCGCCCCGCACCGGCGACCCCGTGACGGGCCTGGAGGAGGCGGCCGCCGTCCCGGGCGCGCGGGTGCTGCACGCC
>NZ_JABEMA010000354.1 GCF_013004605.1 Pseudokineococcus marinus | reverse complement strand
GTGCGGGTCGGCCTCGTCGGCTACGGCAGCGCCGGGCGGGGCATCCACGCCCCGCTGCTGCGCGAGGCGGGCCTCGAGGTCGCCCTCGTCGCCACCGCCTCGCCGGAGCGGGCCGCCGCCGCCGCGCAGGAGGTGCCGGGCGCGCGGGTCGTGCCGGACCTCGACGCCGTCCTCGCGGCGGGGGACGGCCCGGGCGGCGTCGAGCTCGTCGTCCTGGCCTCGCCGACGGGCGTGCACGAGGAGCAGGTGCTCGCCTGCGTCGCGGCCGGTCGGCCGGTGCTCGTCGACAAGCCGCTGGCGGTCGACGCCGAGGGCGCGGCGCGCTGCGTGCGGGCCGCCCGGGCCGCGGGCGTGCCGCTCACCGTCTTCCAGAACCGGCGCTGGGACGACGAGCAGCGCGCGCTCGCCGCGGTGCTCGCGGCGGGGGAGCTGGGCGACGTCCTGCGCCTCGAGCGGCGCTGGGAGCGCTGGCGGCCCGTGCCCAAGGACCGCTGGCGGGAGAACGCGCCCCCGTCGGAGGGCGGCGGGGTCCTGCTCGACCTGCAGTCGCACCTCGTCGACTCCGCGGTGCAGCTGCTCGGGCCCGTGGAGTCGGTCTACGCCGAGGTCTCGGCGGTGACGACCGCCGCCGAGGACACGACCTTCCTCGCGCTGCGCCACGCGGAGGGGGCGCGCAGCCACCTCTCGGCGGTGAGCGCCGCCGGCGCCCCCGGGCCCCGCACCCGGGTCCTCGGCACGCGGGGCTCCTACGTCGTCGTGCCGTTCGAGGGGGAGGTCTCGGGCTTCGCCGGCGTCCTCGACGACGCGCCCGGCAGCACCGGGTGGGTCGTGCGCGGCGAGGAGCGCACGCCGGTGCCGACGCCGCCGGGCGGGCACGCCGACCTCTACCGCGCGGCGGCCGCCGCCGTCCGCGGCGACGGGCCGTGGCCGGTCGACCCGGCCGACGCGGTCGCCGTCCTCGCCGTCCTCGACGCGGCGCGCACGAGTGCCGCGCAGGGCCGGGTCGTCCCCGTGGAGGTGCCGGACCTCGCTCCCTGACCGGCTCGGGGCTGGGTGACCAGGGCCGGCGGTCTCAGGGCTGGCGGATCAGGGCTGGGGGAGCAGCCGCGCCTCCAGGCGGGTCTCGACGGCGCGGGGCTCCGCCCCGCTCGTGTCGCGCTCGACGCGGTAGCCGGCCGCGGCCGGGCGGTCGGTGACGACCTCGACCAGCTCGGTGCCCCGGTAGACGAGGCCGGCGCCGTCGTCCGTGCAGTACGTCAGGGGCAGGTCCCCGGCGGCGACCGCGCGGTGGACGAGGGGGCGCCGCTGCTCCTCGGAGTCGTAGTGGACGCCGTTGCCGTAGGGCAGCAGCCCGAGGCCGTCGGTGACGAGCCGCAGGTCGGGCCCGAAGGAGTCGGTGGGGCCGCCGACGTGCCAGCACAGCGACCCCGCGCTCACGCCCGAGAGGACGACGCCCGCCCGCCACGCCTCCGCCATGACCGGGCCCAGGTCGTGGAGGCGCCACAGCGCCAGCAGGCCCGCGACGCTCCCGCCGCCGACCCAGACGACGTCGGCGCCGAGCAGCAGGCCGCGCACGTCGTCGTGCGAGGGCATGGGCATCAGCGCGAGGTGCTCGAGGTGCATCCCCGCGACGCGGGCGGCCTCCGAGAGCTCGGCGGCGAACCAGCGCTGGTCGCCACCCGCGGTGCCGACGTGGACGACGCGCGGGGGCCGCCCGGTCGCGCCCGACAGGTCGACGGCGTGGTGGACGAGCCCGGAGAGCTCGAGGCGGGTGCGTCGTCCGGGGCGCAGACCCCCGGAGGTCGCGAGGACGGTGGGGGCGTCGGCGGGCACGCTCCCATCCTGCCCCGGGGCTCGCCCCTCGCAGCGCTCCGCCCCGGCGCGGCTCTCGTCGCAGGAGCCCGGGGGCCGCCTGTGGACGGCGCCTGCGGGGCCGGGCGCGAGGCGCTGCACTGGAGACGTGGTGGGACGGCACGCGGCGCGCGGTGGGCGGGAGCCCGAGGGGTCGGACGACGGCGGGGAGGACCCGACGTCGCGGGTGGGGCCCGGCCCCGACCGGGGCGCGGGGGAGGACGACGACCTCGGTGGGGGCTCCGGCCCGCCGTGGTGGGAGCGGCTCGAGGACCGGGGGGTCGAGGCGGCGCCCTGGCCGCTGCGCGTCGTGCCGGCCGAGGAGGCGCTCCCGGGCCTCGACCCGCCCGTCACCGCGGACGACGGCCCGGCGGACGAGCCCGCCGTCGCTCCCGTCGTCCCCGGGTGGACGGTGCAGCGGCTGCTGGGGCGGGGCGGGTCCGGCGAGGTGTGGCGCGCCCTCGAGGAGGCCACCGGGGAGGCCGCCGCGCTCAAGGTGCTGCGCACGTCGGTGCCGGCGGACGAGGCCGTCCGGGCGCGCCTGCGGGACGAGGCGGCGCTGGCGGCCGCGCTCGGCGGGCCCCACCTCGTGCGTCTGCGGGGGGTCACCGAGACGGCGGCCACCGCCGGGGCTCCTGCGCGGCCCGTCCTCGTCCTCGAGCACGCCCTCGGCGGCAGCCTCGGCGCGCTCGTCGCCGCTCGCGGCGCCCTCGACGCGGGCGAGGTCGTCACCCTCCTCGTCCCGCTGGCCGGGGCGCTGGCGGACCTCCACGCCTCCGGCGTGGTCCACGGCGACGTCTCGCCGGGCAACGTCCTCTTCGCCGAGGACGGTCGACCGCTGCTGGCCGACCTCGGCACCGCCGGGCTCGTGGCGGCCGCACCCGCCGCGGGCGGGGGGCCGCCGCTCGTCGAGCTGACGCCGGGCTACGCGGACCCGCAGCGCCTGGCGGGCGCCCCCGCGACGCCGGCCGGGGACGTCCACGCGCTC
>NZ_JABEMA010000353.1 GCF_013004605.1 Pseudokineococcus marinus | reverse complement strand
CCCCCTCCGCTCGCCGCCGCCCCGGGACGCAGGAGCGGCTCGCCGCGGACGGCGACGTCCCACAGCGCCGGGACGGTGGCGCGCAGCGACAGGGCGCTGGCGCTGCCGGCGTAGACGCCGCCGAGCAGCGGCTCGACCAGGCGGTCGACGACGGCGCGCCCCACGCGCCCCGCGACCCACGAGGCCACGTCGACGTCGTCGGCGGGGAGCGGGGCCACGCGCTGCTCGGCGGCCACGCGGGCGACCTCGGCCGGCGTCAGCAGCCCCGCCAGGTGGGCGGTCGAGCGCGGCACGCCCATCGTCGTGCCGGGCGGCAGGTCGTGCAGGCGCCCCCGCGAGGCCACGGCCGCGGGCACGGCCTCCGGGTGCTCGACCTCGTCCGCGAGGCCGAGCTCGTCCAGCAGCGCGACGGCCTCGGGGCGCCGGGCGAGCAGCGACTCGGGCCCGAGGTCGACGACGAGCGGCTCCGACCGGCCGGGCACCTCCACCGGGCCGCGGGACATGACGCCGCCGACGCGCTCCGCGGCCTCGAGCACGAGCACCTCGGCGCCCCCGCGGCGCAGCTCGCGCGCCGCCACGAGACCGCTGATGCCGGCCCCCACCACGACGACCGGGGCGACGTGGTGGCTGGGGCCGGCCTCCCCGGGCCCGCCCGTCGGCACGGGGCCGCTCAGCGGGTCGTCGTCTCGTGCACGAGGTCGACGACCCGCGCGAGCACGTCGGGGTCCGTCGTCGGCAGGACCCCGTGGCCGAGGTTGAAGACGTGGCCCGGGGCGGACCGCCCCGCCTCGAGGACCTCGAGCACGCGCTCGCGCACCACGGGCCACGGGGCGAAGAGGGCGGCGGGGTCGAGGTTGCCCTGGAGGGGCACCGGTCGGCCGACGGCCGCGGCCGTCCGCCGGGCGGCCTCGTCGAGCGGGACGCGGAAGTCGACGCCGACGACCTCGGGCCCCGCCTCGGCCATGGCGCCGAGGAGCTCGCCCGTCCCGGTGCCGAAGTGGATGCGGGGCACGCCGAGGTCCGCCACGCCGTCGAGCACCGCCGTCGAGTGCGGGAGGACGTAGCGCCGGTAGTCGGCGAGCGGCAGGGCGCCGACCCAGGAGTCGAAGAGCTGCACGGCCCGCGCGCCGGCCTCGACCTGCACGCGCAGGAACGTCGTCGTCAGCGCGGCGAGCCGCTCCATGAGCGCGTGCCACAGGCCCGGGTCGCCGTACATCATCGCCTTCGTGGCCTCGTGGTGGCGGCTCGGGCCGCCCTCGACGAGGTAGCTGGCCAGGGTGAAGGGGGCGCCGGCGAAGCCGAGCAGCGGCACGTCGCCGAGCTCGGGCACGAGCATCCGCACCGCCTCGTCGACGAAGCCGACCTGCGCGGGGTCGAGGACGGGCAGGGCGTCGACGTCGGCGGCCGTCCGCACGGGGGCGGCGATGACGGGGCCCGTGCCGGGGACGATGTCGAGGTCGACGCCCGCGGCCGCCAGCGGCACGACGATGTCGCTGTAGAGGACCGCGGCGTCGACGCCGTAGCGGCGCACCGGCTGCAGCGTGATCTCGGTGACGAGCTCGGGGGTGCGGCAGGCCTCGAGCATCGCCGTGCCCGCCCGCGCCGCCCGGTACTCGGGCAGGGAGCGACCCGCCTGGCGCATGAACCACACCGGCGTGCGCGAGCCGAGCCGTCCCGCGGCGGCAGCGGCGAAGGGGCCCTCCCCTGCGACGGCGGCCGGGGCGACGGCTGCCGGGGCGACGGCTGCCGGGGCGACGGCTGCCGGGGCGACGGCTGCCGGGGCGTCGGCACCGGCCCGGCCGGTCCTCTCCCCCTCGGTGGCGGCGTCGGCGGGGGCGGTGGCGCGGGTGGCGTCGGGCACCCGCCGATGGTCCCACGGGGTGCTCACCGGCGTGGCGGGGCCGCAGGTCCGCCCCCGTCCTCCCGCAGCCGCCTACCGTGCGGCGCGTGGACGGGCGCGGGAGCAGGGACGGCACGCGCGGCGCCGCCGGCGCCGGCAGCGGCTCCGTCGTCGAGCGCTGCACCGCGAGCCTGCGCGCCGCCCGCCCCCGGCCGGAGGTGCGGCTGGCCGAGGTGCCCGCCCCCGCCCGGGTGGCGCCCTTCGCCGTCGCGCTGTCGGCCGACGTCGCCCGCGCCGGCGACGACGAGGACCTCGCCACCGGCCGGTTCGTGCTGCTGCACGACCCCGCCGGGCAGGAGGCCTGGGAGGGCGACCTTCGCGTCGTCACCTTCGCCCGGGCTGAGCTCGACCCCGAGACCGGCGCCGACCCGCTGCTCGGGGACGTCGGCTGGAGCTGGTTCGTCGACGCGCTCGCCGAGGGCGGCGTCGAGCACGCCGCCGCGGGCGGCACCGTCACGCGGGTCCTGTCCGACAGCTACGGCAGCCTCGCCGAGCGCGAGCCGACGGTCGAGCTCGAGGTCCGCGCCTCCTGGTCACCGCTCGGCGGGCCGGACGCGGTCGGCGACCACCTGCGCGCGTGGGCCGACCACCTGCTCTGCACGGTGGCCGGTCTGCCGCCGCTGCCCGCGGGCGTCACCGCCCTCCCCCGCCGCACCCGCTGACGGCCCCGCCGCGCGGACGCCGCCCCGCGCGCCGACGGGCCCCGCGCCGACGAGGTCCCTCCTGCCAGCACCCCTGCCGCCAGGGCCCCTACCGCCAGGACACGTGCAGCACACCCTCGACGACCGCTCAAGCGGCCGGACGGGTGTGCCGATGGGACTCCTGACAGCGCCCATGGAGGGGCGCTGCGAAGGGAGCCCTCGTGTCCGCCGTCCTGCCGCCCACCGCACGGCCCGCCGCGCCGACCGCCGTCCGGACCGGCGCCCGCCCGGCCGCGCCCGCGGTCGCCCGCAT
>NZ_JABEMA010000352.1 GCF_013004605.1 Pseudokineococcus marinus | reverse complement strand
GGTGAGTTTGGTCGCTACCGGCCCCCAGATCGGCCGACTGCTTCCGGCGACCTGCTACGGACACACTCCCTCGCTCGTACGCGCCGGCCGGGACTTGCCCAGGGCGAGCCGCGCCGGCCCGGCGGCGCGCAGCCGCGGCGGGCGGACGAGGGCGGAGGTGCACCGGTGAGCGACGAGCGGCGGCTGGCGGTCCTGCGGGCCATCGTCGAGGACTACGTCGCGACCCGGGAGCCGGTCGGCTCGAAGGTGCTCGTCGAGCGCCACAGCCTGGGGGTCTCGCCCGCCACCATCCGCAACGACATGGCCGTCCTCGAGGAGGAGGGCTACATCGCCCAGCCGCACACGAGCGCCGGCCGCGTCCCCACGGACAAGGGCTACCGCGCCTTCGTCGACCGGCTCTCCACGGTCAAGCCGCTGTCCCCGGCGGAGCGGCGGGCCATCTCGACCCTCCTCGACGACGCGACGGACCTCGACGACGTCCTCACGCGGACCGTGCGGGCGCTCGCCCAGCTCACGCGCCAGGTCGCCGTCGTCCAGTACCCGTCCCTCAGCCGGGCCACCGTCCGCCACGTGGAGCTCGTGCCGCTCGGCGGCCCGCGCCTGCTGCTCGTCCTCATCACCGACTCCGGGCGGGTCGAGCAGCGCACGGTCGAGGTCGGGCACGAGGTGCCCGAGACCCTCGTCGCCGAGATGCGCACGCGCCTCGGCGAGGCGTCCGCGGGCGCCCGGCTCTCCGACGTCGTCGCCCGCCTGCCGACCCTGCCCGAGCGCTTCCGCCCGGAGGACCGCGACGTCGTTCGCGCCGTCCTGCGGGCGCTCGAGGACTCGCTGTCCGCCGAGCGGGAGGAGCGCGTCGTCCTCGCGGGCACGGCGAACCTCGCGCGCGCGGGCACCGACTTCCCCCAGTCCATCTCGCCGGTCCTCGAGGCCATCGAGGAGCAGGTCGTGCTCCTGCGGCTGCTCGGGGAGATGGCCGACGACGCCGCGGCGGCGGCGGGCGGCGTGTCCGTGCGCATCGGGCGCGAGCTCGAGCACGACCGGCTCCTGGACGCGTCGGTGGTGACGAGCGGCTACGGCTCGGGCGGCCAGGTGGTCGCCCACCTCGGCGTCCTCGGCCCCACGCGCATGGACTACCCGACGACCATGGCCGCCGTCCGGGCGGTGGCCCGCTACGTGTCCCGCATCATCGGCAGCTGACCCGGCGGGCGGGCGCCTGGTGGGCCCGCCGCCCGCGCGTCCCCGGCCCGAGCGCCGGCGGCCGCCGTCCCGACCCACGGACCTGACCCCGACAGGAGCGAGCACCCCTGGTGAGCGACCACTACGAGGCCCTCGGCGTCCCGCGCGACGCCTCCACCGAGGACATCAAGAAGGCGTACCGGAAGCTGGCGCGCAAGCTGCACCCGGACGTCAACCCCGGCGAGGCCGAGCGCTTCAAGGACGTGTCCGCGGCCTACGACGTGCTGTCCAACCCCGAGAAGCGCCGCGCCTACGACCGCGGCGAGAGCCTCGGCGGCTTCGGCGGCGGGGGCGCGGGCGCGGGCTTCGGCTTCTCCGACATCTTCGAGACCTTCTTCGGCGGCGCGGCCGGGGGCGGCGGGCGGGGCCCGGCCTCGCGGGCCCGCCGGGGCCAGGACGCGCTGGTGCGCGTCGAGGTCGACCTGCGCGACGCCGTCTTCGGCGCCGACCGCGAGCTGCAGGTCGACACCGCCGTCGTGTGCTCGACGTGCCAGGGCTCGTGCTGCCAGCCGGGCACCTCGCCGCGCACGTGCGAGGTCTGCGGCGGCCGCGGCCAGGTGCAGCGCCAGGTGCGCAGCTTCCTCGGCCAGGTCATGACGACCGCGCCGTGCCCCAACTGCGGGGGCTTCGGCACGACGATCCCCAACCCGTGCCCCGAGTGCGCGGGGGAGGGGCGCGTGCAGGAGCGCCGGACCCTCACGGTCCGCATCCCCCCGGGCGTCAGCACGGGCACCCGCATCCAGCTGGCCGGCCAGAGCGAGGTCGGCTTCGGCGGGGGCCCGCCCGGCGACCTCTTCGTCGAGGTCGTGGAGCGCGACCACGAGACCTTCACCCGTCGCGGCGACGACCTGCACTGCACGGTCCAGGTGCCGATGACCGCGGCCGCGCTGGGCACGACCCTGTCCGTCGACACCCTGGACGGCTCGCAGTCCGTCGACGTGCGCGCGGGCACCCAGTCGGGCGAGGTGCACACGCTGCGGGGCCTCGGCGTCGGGCACCTGCGCGGCGGCGGCCGCGGCGACCTGCTCGTCCACGTGGACGTGCAGACGCCGACCCGGCTCGACGAGCGCCAGGAGGAGCTGCTGCGCCAGCTCGCCGAGATGCGGGGCGAGGAGGCGGCCGAGGGCCGTCTGACGAGCGCCGGCGGCGGGGTCTTCGGACGGCTGCGGGACCTCATCTCGGGACGGTGACGCACCCGGTGCCCCCCTCGGGGCACCGCCGGGGACGCGACCGGGCCCCGACGACCGCGAGCCGGTCGTCGGGGCCCGGTGCCGTCGGGCGTCCGACGGCAGGAGCGGGGCGCCCCTGACGGGGTCGGCCTCCCTCAGGCCCTGACCGTGAAGCTCCGCTCGACCGCGGGCATCCCGCCGCCCTCGCCGTCGGAGTAGTCGGGGATCTCGACGCGGACCGTGTAGGTGCCGGCGGGGAGGTCGACGAAGGCCTCCCACGAGCCCTGCGCGCCGAGGGGGGCGGCCGTGCCGTCCGCGCCCTCGACGACGGACGAGCCGCGCAGGACGGTCTGGGTGCCCTTGCGCACCTGCCAGACGACCGTCGCCTCGGCGGCGCTGGTGGCGGTGCCGACGAGGTGCACGGTGCAGCCGGCGGGCAGCGCGGCCCCCGCCGCGGGTCCGGAGATCGCCACGCGGGGGGCCGAGGCCGTGGTGCCGGCCGCCAGGCCGGC
>NZ_JABEMA010000351.1 GCF_013004605.1 Pseudokineococcus marinus | reverse complement strand
CCTCGACCGGCTCGCGGCGGCCCCGCCCTGCGGCCGGACGACGGGGCGCCGGCGGGTTGTCGCGGCGGCAGCCGGCCTGCAGGCCGGCCTCCGGGAGGGCGGGCACCCGTCGACCACCGACCCGGCGGGGGCCGCGCGCACCGACGTCCTGCGGGAGGTCGCCTCGGTGCGGCTCGTGGCCGTGCACGCCTTCCGGCGTCGGCCGTGGGTCCCGGGGTGACGGCGGGGCGCGCCCGACGGTCGAGGACGTCCCGCGACGGTCCCGGCGGGCGGACCGCCCCTCGACAGGGGCGGCGGTCAACCGCCGAGCACCCGCACCAGCGCCTCGTGGGCCGGGGTCGGCCGTCCGTCGTCGAAGAGGAGGTCGTGGCCCTGCTGGAGCCCCTCGTCGTCGAGGTACCAGTCGTAGCGGTCGTCGACGCCCCAGGTGGTCCAGGCGACGCACGTGGGCGAGCGCAGGCAGGTGTCCAGCACGACCGCGTACTGCTCCGCCTGGGCGGCCGTCCCCTCCGCGTCCGTGACGTCGAGCTCGGAGATGCGGGCGCGGAGCCCGGCCGCCTCGAGGGCCTCGAGCGTGGCGGTGAGGTCCTCGGCGGAGATCACGTCGGTCCCGAGGTCGTAGACGTGGGCCTGGAGGCCGACGCCGTCCACGTGGCCCCCCAGCGCGTTGGTGCGGCGCACCAGCTCGAGCAGGGCGTCCTGGCGCGGGCCGGGCACGTCGGCGCCGTTCTCGTTGACGTACTGCTCGACGTCGGGGTCGGCGTCGTGGACGGCCCGGGAGACCACTGCGGGGTAGTCCGGCCCGAAGGTCCGGTACCAGACGTTCTCCTGCAGGCCGGTCCCCTGGTCGACGTCGAAGGGCTCGTTGACGACGTCGAGGGAGGTGAGCCGCCCCCGGAAGTGGCCCACCACGGTGGCGACGTACGCGAGCAGGGCGTCGGCGCTGTCGCGGCGCTCCTCGGCGGAGCCGGTGGGCAGCTCCTCCATCCAGCGCGGCACCGCCTCGGAGAAGGCGATGGTGTGCCCGTGCACCGCCATGCCCCGGCTCTCCGCCACCGCGAGGAGCGCGTCCGCCTCCTCGAAGGTGTAGACGCCCCGCCGGGGGGAGAGGGACTGCGGCTTCATCGCGTTCTCTGGCGTGATCGCGCCGAAGTCGCCGACGAGCTCCTGCGCGTACTCCTCGTCCGAGACCAGCGGGCCGAGCGCGGCCGCCGCGCCGACCCGGAAGCCCGGACGGACGCGGTCGGCGAGGGCCTGCAGCCCCTCGGGGGACGGCTCGGCCGACAGGTGCGCGGGACCTGCGAGGCCCAGCGAGCCGGCACCGGTCGCCGTGGCGGTGAGGGCTGTGACGCGGAAGGAGCCGTCGTCGCTCGACAGGCCCAGCCAGAGCTCGCCCGAGTCGACGACCCCGCCCCGGGTCGTCGAGGACACGGTCTCCCCGTCGCTCACCACCTCGAGCGCGCCCCCCGACCGGCGCACCGCGAGAGGGGCGGTCGGGTCGACGGCCACGCGCTCCTCGTGCACCGGACGCGGGTCGGTCACGTCCTCCGAGGACGAGCCGTCGAGGACGGCGACCTCGAGCTCGTCGCCGCGCAGGGTCAGGCGCAGGCCCGGCGGCTCGATGCGGAACTCGTCGGCGCGGACGGGCGGACGGTCGTAGACGGCCCAGGTCGCGTCGCCGGTGACGTCGGCCAGGCGCGCGTCGAGGGAGAAGTCCCCGTCGACCAGCAGGTGCGCGCCGGCCAGGTCCAGCGGGGGGTCCGGCTGGCGCGTCTCGCCGTCGGGACCCAGGACGCTGCGGCCGGTGGCCGTGACCTGCAGGGCGTCACCGTCGACGGCGACGCCCGGCACGTCCCGCCAGGCCCCCTGGAGCAGGTCGACGACCTCGCGCTGCGGCGCGGGGGACGGGGGAGCGCACCCCGCCGCGGCGAGCAGGACGCCCGCCGCCAGCGCGCCCCGCGCCCGGGGCCGGCCGCCCCTCGGGCTCCTCGCCCCCGCGCTCTCCCCGGCACCGACCACGTCGGCAGCGTAGGGAGCGGCGCCGCCGGGTCCACCGCTCCCGGGGCGCTCGTCCCCCGGACGGCCCCGGCCGTCGGTGGACGACGCGCCCCGGCGCCTCAGGCGTCCCGGGTGACGACGCCGTTCTCGTAGGCGGCGATGACCACCTGCACGCGGTCCCGCAGGCCGAGCTTGGCCAGCAGGCTGCCGACGTGCGTCTTGACGGTGGTCGTCGACAGCACGAGGAGCTCGGCGATCTCGGCGTTCGACAGACCGCGTGCGACGCAGCGCATGACCTCCAGCTCGCGCGGCGTGAGCCCCCGGAGGGCGGGCGGGACGGCGCCGTCGTCCCGGGCTCCGCCGCCGTCGCCGTCGCCGTCGCCGCCGCCGGCGGTCGGCAGGCGGTCGGCGAAGAGGTCGAGCATCCGGCGGACGAGCCGGGGGGCCACCACCGAGCTGCCGGCGGCGACGGTGCGGACGGCGTCGACGAGCTGGGCGGGCTCCGCGCTCTTGAGGAGGAAGCCGCTCGCGCCGGCCCGCAGGGCCGCGAAGGCGTGGTCGTCGACGTCGAAGGTCGTCAGGACGAGCACCCTCGACCGCGGGTGCTCGGCGACGACCCGCGCGGTGGCCTCGATGCCGTCCACGCCCGGCATGCGGACGTCCATGACGACG
Organism: Pseudokineococcus marinus; assembly: GCF_013004605.1. Taxonomy (GTDB): domain Bacteria; phylum Actinomycetota; class Actinomycetes; order Actinomycetales; family Quadrisphaeraceae; genus Pseudokineococcus; species Pseudokineococcus marinus. Next base: position 236 of record NZ_JABEMA010000351.1, on the reverse strand, counting down.
ACGTCGGGGTCCAGCGCGGCCACCTGCCGGACCGCCACCGCGCCGTCGCCGGCCTCGCCGACGACCTCGAGGTCGTCCTCGGCCTCGAGGACCATCCGGAAGCCCATGCGCACGAGGGCCTGGTCGTCGACGAGCAGGACGCTCGTCACGACCCGTCCCCGGCCGGCGGGGCGGGCCGCCGCGGGGCGTCCGGCGGCGGCGGGGCGTCCGGGGCCGCCGGCAGCTCGAGCAGGACC
>NZ_JABEMA010000350.1 GCF_013004605.1 Pseudokineococcus marinus | reverse complement strand
CTGCGGGGCCCGTCCCCGCGCGGGGCCGACGAGGGCCCCGCCGGTGCATCGGCACGCGCGGCGAGGTCCTTGAGCGGCGGGTGCGGCGGCTCCTCCGCCCGCCGCGGCGGCGTCCCCCGCCCGGCTCCGCGCCCGGCGCGCCTCCACCGCACCGCCCGGCCCGCCGTCCTCGAGCGCCGTCCTCGAGCGCGTCCTGACGCGCCGCACGGCCCCGCGCGCCCCCTCGGCGGCGCCCTGCGGCTACCGTCGGCCCCGTCGCGGCACCGGTCGCGGCTCAGCAGCGGGCGGGGCCCGCGAGAGGGAGTCCGATGCGCATCCTGGTCCTGGGTGGAGACGGTTACCTGGGGTGGCCGACGGCCATGTACCTGTCCGCCCGCGGTCACGACGTCGGCGTGCTCGACAACGGCCTGCGGCGCCAGTACGACCACGAGCTGGGCGCCGGCAGCCTCGTCCCCATCGAGTCGATGGCGACCCGCGTGCGCGCCTGGCGCGAGGTCAGCGGGAAGAGCCTCGCGTCCTACACGACCGACCTCTGCGACGCCGACGGCCTCTACGCCGTCCTGCGCGAGTTCGCCCCCGACGCCGTCGTGCACTTCGCGGAGCAGCGGGCGGCGCCGTACTCGATGATCGACCGCAAGCACGCGGTGCACACGCAGGTCAACAACGTCGTCGGCACCCTCAACCTCATGTACGCGATCGGCGAGCTCGACCGCGACGTGCACGTCGTCAAGCTCGGCACGATGGGCGAGTACGGCCAGCCCAACATCGAGATCGAGGAGGGGTGGCTCGAGGTCACCCACAAGGGCCGCACCGACCGGATGATGTTCCCCAAGAAGCCGGGCAGCTTCTACCACCTGAGCAAGGTGCACGACTCGCACAACCTCGAGTTCGGCTGCCGCATCTGGGGCCTGCGCGTCACCGACCTCAACCAGGGCGTCGTGTACGGCCAGGAGACCGACGAGACGGCGCTCGACCCGCGCCTGGCCACCCGGCTCGACTACGACTCGGTGTTCGGCACGGTCATCAACCGCTTCGCCATCCAGGCCGTGCTCGGCGAGCCGCTCACGGTCTACGGCGGCGGCTCGCAGACGCGCGCGACGATCGACATCCGCGACACCGTCGAGTGCATCCGCCTGGCCTGCGAGAACCCGGCCGACCGCGGCGAGTTCCGCGTGTTCAACCAGGCGACGGAGAAGTTCTCCCTCTCGCAGATGGCCGAGACGGTGCGGGCCGCCTACCCCGGCGTCGCCGAGGTCGTCCACGTCGACAACCCCCGCGTGGAGATCGAGGACCACTACTACAGCTTCGTCCACACGGCGCTGGAGTCCCTCGGCCTGCAGCCGCACACGCTGTCCGACACGCTGCTCACGTCGATGTTCAAGGTCGTCGAGGAGCACGCGCACCGGGTGGACCGCGAGGCCATGAAGCCCGTCGTCGACTGGCGCCGCGCCGCCAACGAGGCCCCCGCCCTGCGCCTGTCCGGCTCGTGAGCGCCGCGACGGGGGCGGCCGGGGGGCCGCGCGTCCTCGTCACGGGGGCCTCGGGCTTCGTCGGCCGCCACGTCGTGCGCGAGCTGCGCGCGGCGGGCGCCGTGGTGAGCGCGGTCGACCGCACCGAGCACCCCGACGTGCCCACGACGCTCGGCGACCTGCGCGACGCCGGCGTCCGCGAGCGCTCCGTCGTGCCCGGGCTCGACGCCGTCGTGCACCTCGCGGCGATCACGTCCGTGCTCGGCTCGGTCGAGCAGCCGGCCGAGACGACGGACCTCAACGTCGTGGCGACGGCGGGCCTGCTCGAGCTGTGCCGCGAGCGCGGCGTCGGCGCCTTCGTCCTGGCCTCGACGAACGCCGTCGTCGGCGACGTGGGCGCCGGCGCGGACGGGCGCGGCACCATCACCGAGGCGCTGCCGCTGCGCCCCCTCACGCCGTACGGCGCGACGAAGGCGGCCGGCGAGATGCTCCTGTCGGGGTACGCGGGCGCCTTCGGGCTGCGCGCGCCCGTGGTCCGGCTGACGAACGTCTACGGGCCCGGGATGCGCGCGAAGGACAGCTTCGTGCCGCGGCTCATGCGCGCGGCCGCCGAGGGCCGCGGCGTCGTCGTCTACGGCGACGGGGAGCAGCGGCGCGACCTCGTGCACGTCCACGACGCCGCCCGCGCGCTCGCGCAGGCCGCCCTGGGGTGGCCGTCGGGGCCGGTGATCGTCGGCGGGGCGCGCTCGTACACGGTCAACGAGATGGTCGCCGCGGCCCGCGAGGCCACGGGCGCGCCGATCCCCGTCGACCACCAGCCGGCCCGGCCGGGCGAGATGCCCGCCGTCGTCGTCGACGTCTCCCGCGCGCGCTCCCTCGGCTACGCGCCGTCGACGGCGCTCGCCGAGGGCATGGCGACCGTGTGGCCGGACTTCCGGCCCGCGGGGCTCGACGGTGGAGACGGGAGCCGGGTCGACGGCGGGGCTGCTGCGGGCGCCGGCGGGGGCGCGCGTGGCGACGTCGCCTGAGGTGGCGGTCCGCGCCCGCCCCGTCGAGGCCGGGCCGGCTCCCGCGCGCAGCCGGCTCGCGGGGGACTGGCCGCTCGCGCTGCTCGTCCTCGCGGCCCTGGTCGTCCGGAGCCTCGCCCCCGTCTCCGGTGACGACGTCGCCGAGGCGTGGGTCGCCCGGGTCGCGGCCGTCGTGGCGGCGCTGCTGGTGGCGGTCCTCGCCGTCCGCTGGGGAGCCTGGCGCTGGCTGGCCGCGCTCGCCGCGCTGCCCGCGGCCGTCGGCCCCGCGCAGGTGGCCGCCGGAGGGCGCGGGGTGCTCGAGCCCCTGCTCGTCCTCGTCGTCGTCGCCGGGCTCGCCGCGGTGCTGTGGCGGGTCCCCGCCGGGCTGCTGGCCTCGGTCGGCGCCCTGCTCGCCGCGGTGGCCGCCTCGCTCGCGCTC
>NZ_JABEMA010000035.1 GCF_013004605.1 Pseudokineococcus marinus | reverse complement strand
CGTGGGCGCTCCCGCGCCGCCGACCCGGCCGCTCAGCGGGCCGGCGAGACCGTCGGGGGCGGAGAGGGCGTCGACGAGGTCGGCGACCGCCCGCAGGGTCGCGGCCCAGGACCGTGCGCGCTCCCTCTGCCCGACGACCATCCCGTCGACGAGCGCGCGGGCGCGGCGGTGGGAGTGGGGCGGGCCGTCCGCAGCCGACCCCAAGGGATCGGTAGGGGGCTCCTGCCTGTCGTCCACGGCTGCCCCTTCACTGCTGCTGCTCGAACAGATGTTCGACTGATGGCACCACGGTAGCGCGCACGACCGACAGCAGCCCGACCGCGCGCGGCGTCTGTGGACGGCCGTCGTAGGCCCGCCAGCCGAGGTGCGCCCCCGTCTGCTCTGCTGGCTCGCCCCTCGGCTGACCCGGCCTTCCGTCGGCCCGGCCCGTTGCCCTGCCGGCCTCACCTTCTGCTGGCCTCTGGCGACGTCTAGGGGCGGCGCTAGAGCGAGCCAGACACGGCCATCGAGAGGCGACGGCTCGCCCCGTCGGGCTGGTCCGAGGGCGCGTCCCCCACCACACGGCGTCCGTGTGTGCCTTACTGCTCGTGCGAGACCAGATCCGCCCAGAGCCGGGCGAACGCCCGCGCCTCCCGTCGACGTCGACCGAGCCGGAGCCGCACCGCATGCACGACGACCGTGACCTCTTGCGCGCGCGGGTCGCGCGCACCCTCGAGCACCGCCTGCGCCCCGCCGTCCACCGGACGGTGGCGGCCCTGCGCGTCGAGGCGTGGCACGTCGCCGACGAGGACGGCGTCCGGGGTCGCGGCGAGCCCGTGCCCCCCTCCGCCGCCCTCCCCGGGCCGCAGCGCTCCGACGCGGCGCGGTACACCCCCATGTCGGTCGGGGACGCCTGGGGCCCGGCGTGGGGCACGACGTGGCTGCACCTCACCGGCGAGGTGCCGGCGGAGGCGGCGGGGCGCCGGGTCGAGCTCGTCGTGGACCTCGGCTGGCGGGGGGCGTCTCCGGGCTTCCAGGCCGAGGGCCTCGTCTACCGGCCCGACGGCACGCCGGTGAAGGGGCTCAACCCCCGCAACGGGTGGGTGCCCGTGACCAGCGCCGCGGTGGGCGGGGAGCGCGTCGACCTCTTCGTCGAGGCGGCCGCGAACCCGCTCGTGCTGGGCGACGACGCCGACCGCTTCGGGCCGACGGCGCTGGGGGACCGGACGACCGCGCCCGCCGAACCGCTCTACCGGCTGGACCGCGCCGACGTCGCCGTCCTGGAGACGGAGGTCCACGAGCTCGTCGCCGACCTGGAGGTGCTCGGCGGCCTGCTCGCCGAGCTGGCCGACGGCGACCCGCGCGGGTGGCAGGTGGCGCGCGCGCTCGAACGGAGCCTCGACGTCCTGGACCTGCAGGACGTCGCGGGCTCGGCCGGCGCGGCGCGCGCCGCTCTCGCGGGGGTGCTCGCGGCGCCCGCCTCGGCCAGCGCGCACCGCGTCACCGCCGTCGGGCACGCCCACATCGACTCGGCGTGGCTGTGGCCGCTGCGGGAGACCGTGCGCAAGGTCGCGCGGACGACCTCCAACGTCGTGGACCTCCTTGACTCCGACGACGGGCGCGACCTCGTCTACGCCATGAGCTCGGCGCAGCAGTACGCCTGGATCGAGGAGCACCGGCCGGAGGTCTTCGCGCGCGTCGTCGAGGCGGTCCGCGGCGGGCGGTTCGTGCCGGTCGGCGGCATGTGGGTCGAGTCCGACACGAACATGCCCGGCTCGGAGGCCATGGCTCGCCAGCTCGTCCACGGCAAGCGGTACTTCCTCGAGCGCTTCGACGTCGACACGCAGGAGGTGTGGCTGCCCGACTCCTTCGGCTACTCGGCGGCGCTCCCGCAGCTCGTGCGCCTCTCGGGCTCGCGCTGGTTCCTCACGCAGAAGATCAGCTGGAACACGACGAACGTCTTCCCCCACCACACCTTCTGGTGGGAGGGCCTCGACGGCACCCGCGTCCTCACGCACTTCCCGCCCGTCGACACCTACAACGCCGAGCTGACGGGCGAGGAGCTCGCGCACGCCCAGCGCAACCACCGGGACAAGGCCGGGTCCAACCGCTCGCTCGCGCCGTTCGGCTACGGCGACGGCGGCGGAGGCCCCACGCGGGAGATGCTGCAGCGGGCCCGGCGCACCGCCGACCTCGAGGGCTCGCCACGGGTCGCCGTCGAGGCGCCGTCGGCCTTCTTCGCCGCGGTCGAGGACGAGTACGCCGAGGGCCCCGTGTGGGTCGGCGAGCTCTACCTCGAGATGCACCGGGGCACCTACACCTCGCAGGCGGCCACCAAGCGGGGCAACCGCCGCAGCGAGCACCTCCTGCGGGAGGCCGAGCTGTGGTCGACGGCGGCCGCGCTGGCCGACGACGCCTTCACCTACCCCCACGACGACCTCGACCGGCTGTGGAGGACGGTGCTCCTGCACCAGTTCCACGACATCCTCCCCGGCTCCTCGATCGCCTGGGTCCACCGCGAGGCCCGCGAGACCTACGCCCGCGTGGCCGAGGAGCTCGAGGGCCTCGTCGCGGCGGCGCTGCGGGCGCTCGCGGGTGACGGGTCGACCGCCCCCGGGGAGGTCGTGGTCCTCAACGCCGCGCCGCACGCCCGGCGCGGCGTGCCCGCGCTCGGCGGTGCGCCGGCGGGGGACGTGCTCGCCCCGGTGCCGCACGTCGACGCGCGGGAGGAGGGCGGCGGGCACGTCCTCGACAACGGGCGCGTCCGCGTCGTCGTCGACGCGCGGGGCCTGCTCACCTCGGTGCGCGACCTGGAGGTCGACCGCGAGGTGCTCGCGCCCGGGCAGGCCGGGGCGCTGCTCCAGCTGCACCCCGACACCCCCAACGCCTGGGACGCCTGGGACCTCGACGCCTTCTACCGCAACCGGGTCACGGACCTCACGGGCGCGGAGTCCGTCCAGCTCCTGCCCGCGGAGGACGGCGGCGCGGCGACCGTGCGGGTGGTCCGGTCCTTCGGCGCCTCCCGGGCCGTCCAGGAGCTCTCGCTGGTGCCCGGTGCGGCGCGGGTCGACGTCCGCTGCGAGGTCGACTGGGCCGAGCGCGAGAAGGTCCTCAAGCTCGCGTTCCCCCTCGACGTCCACACCGACTCGGCCGTCTTCGAGACGCAGTTCGGCCACCTGCGGCGCGCCACCCACGTCAACACGACGTGGGACGCCGCGCGCTTCGAGGTCTGCGCGCACCGCTTCGTGCACGTCGGCGAGCCGGGCTACGGCGCCGCCGTCGTCAACGACGCCACGTACGGGCACGACGTGGCGCGTCACCCCCGCGAGGGCGGCGGGACGACGTCGACGGTGCGGCTGTCGCTGCTGCGCGCCCCCCGCTTCCCCGACCCCCACACCGACCAGGGCGTGCACGTGCTGCGCGCGTCCCTCGTCGTGGGGGCCGGCGTCGCGGACGCCGTGCGGGAGGGCTACGCCCTCAACCTCCCGGAGCGGCGGGTGCCCGGCGGGCGCCCGGTCGAGCCGGTGGTGCGGGTCGAGGACGAGAGCGCCCCCGGCGCCGTCGTCGTCGAGGCGGTCAAGCTCGCCGACGACCGGTCGGGCGACGTGGTCGTCCGGCTCTACGAGGCGCTCGGCGGCCGCGCCCGCGCCCGGCTGGTCCCGGGCTTCGCGGCTGCGGACGTCGACGAGGTCGACCTCCTCGAGCGGCCCGCGCCGGACGACGTCCGGGGCGCCCTCCGGGGCGGCCTCGACGAGCGGGGAGGGGCGCCGCTGCACCTGCGCCCCTTCCAGGTGGTGACGCTGCGCCTGCGCCGCGGGGCGCCCGCGGACTGAGGCAGGACGGCCGGGGGACCGGCACCGCGCGCCCCGCCCGGGCACGCGGACCGACGAGGCGGCGACGGTGCCGCGGAGGAGGTGCTCGACGTGGTGGTGAGCGGTGACCGGGGAGGACGGCGGCGCAGGGGCCGCCGCAGGGGCGGGGCCGCCCTCGTGGTGGGCGGGCTGGTGCTGGTCGCGGGCTGCGGCCAGCAGGACGCCGGGGCGAGGGCCGACGTGCTGCGCGTGGCCTACCAGCAGTTCGGCGGCACCTCCCCGGTCGACGACTGGTTCGCCGACGTCGCGGCGCAGCTCGAGGAGGAGCACCCGGACGTCGACGTCGAGCTGATGCCCGTCGTCGCCGGCGGCAACGACTACTTCACGAAGCTCAACCTCATGCGCGGCTCGAGCCGCACGGCGCCGGACGTCGTGCTGCAGGACAGCTTCCAGATCAACTCCGACATCGAGGCCGGCTACCTGCTGCCGCTGGACGACCGGCTGGCGGGGTGGGAGGACTGGCCGCAGTTCGCGGGCTCCGAGGGGGCGACCACGGGCCGCGACGGCTCGGTCTACGGCGTCTCCATGGGCACCGACACCCGGGCGCTCTACTACAACCGGGACCTCCTCGAGCAGGCCGGGGTCGAGGTGCCCTGGGAGCCCGCGACGTGGGAGGAGGTCCTCGACGGCGCCCGTGCCGTCCGCGACGCCGGCCTCACGTCCCCGGACGGCTCCGAGGTCATCCCCTTCAACATCTACGGCGGCTCCTCGGTCGGCGAGGTGACGTCGATGCAGAGCGTCCAGATGCTGCTGGCGGGCACCGGCGACGAGCTGTACGACGACGAGAGCGAGCGCTGGGTCACCTCCTCCGACGGGTTCCGGGACACCCTGGGCTTCCTCGACACCGTCTACAGCGAGGACCTCGGCCCCTCGCTGTCCCTCGCGCTGGACCCGCAGGCCCAGTACGCCGTGGCGGGCACCCTCATCCCGGCGGAGCGGGTGGCCATCGCCCTCGACGGGTCGTGGCAGGTGGAGAACTGGCGCGAGGGCGGCACCTCGGCCTGGCCCGGGTGGACCGACACGCTCGGCGTCGCTCCCATGCCGACCCAGGACGGCGAGGAGCCCGGGGCGGTGAGCCTCTCCGGCGGCTTCGCGCTCGCCGTCAGCGCCGGCGCCCCCGACCCCGACCTGGCCTTCGACTTCCTCACGACGGCGGGGGACTACGAGAACTCCCTCGCGTACTACCTGGCCGCGCAGCAGATCTCGGTCCGCGCCGACGTCAGCGAGGACCCGCGCTACGCCGAGCAGAACCCCACCATCTCGGCCTTCTCCGAGCTCGTGGAGGTCACCCGCTTCCGCCCCGCCTACCAGGAGTACCCGCGGATCTCGAACGAGATCAGCACGACGGCGGAGTCGGTCATCACCGGGGAGCGCACCCCCGAGGAGGCCATGGCCGACTACGGCGAGGCCGTCACCCAGATCGTCGGCGAGGAGGCCGTCGTCCGCGCCGAGGACCTGCCGCCCGACGACGGCGGCGGGGGCGCGGCCCCCGCGCGCGAGGAGGAGGGCTCGTGAGCGCCGTCGACGTCCGCCGGGCGCGGGCGCCGGCGCCGCCCGGCCAGCCGGTGGCTCCTGCCCATGGCGCCGGCCGTCGTCCTGCTGGCCGTCTTCTTCGCCGGACCCGTCGTGTGGAGCGTGCTGCTCTCCTTCACCGACGCCTCGCTGACGGGGTCGGCGGCGGCGCAGACGTCGTTCGTCGGCCTCGACAACTTCGCCCGGCTGCTCCAGGACCCGGCGGTCTGGAACGCCGTCGTCCTCACCGTCGTCTTCGTCCTCGGGTCGGCCGTCGTCGGGCAGAACGGCCTCGGGCTCGCCCTGGCGCTCATGCTGCGGGGGAGGGGGACGGCCGTCCGGTCGCTCGTGACGCTGCCGGTGATGGCGGCCTACGTCGTCCCGGAGATCGTGGCGGCCTTCGTCTGGTACGCCTTCCTCAACCCCGAGGGCACCCTCAACACCGCCCTGACGAGCGTCGGCCTGCCGGGCCAGAGCTGGTTGTTCACGCTGCCGGTCCTCGCCGTCGTGCTCGCCAACATCTGGCGGGGGACGGCGTTCTCCATGCTCATCTACCTGGCGGCGCTGAGCCAGGTGCCCTCCGACGTCGACGAGCAGGCCCAGATCGACGGGGCCTCGGGCTGGAAGCGGCTGCGCTTCGTCACCATCCCGATGATCCGCCGGGCCATCGGCACGAACCTCGTGCTCATCACCCTGCAGACGCTGCAGGTCTTCACCCTGATCTTCGTCATGACGGCCGGCGGCCCGGGCGACGCCAGCGAGACCCTGCCGCTGCTCATGTACGAGCAGGCCTTCCAGTACGCCGCCCTCGGCTACGGCACGGCCATCGCGCTGGTGCTCCTGGCCATCGGCGCCGTCTTCTCGCTCGGGTACATCCGCGCCATCGGCAAGGAGGACATCTGATGGCCGCCGCCGCCAGCACCGCTCCCGGCACCGGGGCGACGACGCCGCCGGCGCGCCCGCCCGCGCCCACCGTGGCGTCACCGCGACGCCGTGCGTCCGGCGTCCTCGTGACGGCGGTGCTCGTCGTCGTGGCCGTCGCCTTCGCGGTGCCGCTGCTGTGGCTCCTGCTCGCCGCGCTCGACCCGGGCGCCACCCTGCAGCTGTCGTTGCCCGACGACCCGGGCCTGGAGAACTTCGCGGCCGTGCTCACCGTCGGCACGACGGTCCGGCCGCTGCTCAACAGCCTGGTGCTGTGCCTGTCGGCGTCGGTCCTCACCGTCCTCGCGGCGACGCTGGCGGCTTACCCGCTCTCGCGGTACCAGCTGCGCTACGGGCGCCCCTTCCTCTACACGATCCTCTTCGCGACCGGCCTGCCGCTGACCGCGGTCATGGTCCCCGTCTACAGCCTCTTCGCGCGCGCGGACCTCGTGGACACCCGGTACGGGACCGTGCTCTTCCTGGCGGCGACGTCGCTGCCCATCGCGATCTGGCTGACGAAGTCCTTCATGGACGGCGTGCCCGTCCAGCTCGAGGAGGCGGCCTGGACGGACGGGGCCTCGGCGATGCAGTCGCTGCGCAGCGTCGTCGCCCCGCTCATGCTGCCGGGGATGCTCGTGGTGGGGATCTTCACCTTCATCACGGCGTGGGGGAACTTCTTCGTGCCCTTCGTCCTGCTGCTCTCCGAGGACAAGCTGCCCGCGGCCGTGACGATCTACCAGTTCTTCGGCCAGTACGGCGCCGCAGCGTACGGGCAGCTCGCCGCCTACTCCCTGCTCTACACGCTGCCGGTGGTCGTGCTCTACGCCGTCGTGTCCCGGTGGCTCGGGGGCTCCTTCACCCTCGGCGGCGGCGTCAAGGGCTGACTCCGGCGGGCGCACGCGGCCGACGGTCGGGAGGGTGGACGCCGAGAGGGCGGGCGGGCCGACGCCCGACCTGCCACGACCGACCCGGAGGCCCGCCCGATGTCGACCACCACCCCCGACCCCCTCGCGACCCGCCCGCTGGGCCGCACGGGCCTCTCCACCACCGCCCTGGCCCTCGGGACCAGCTCGCTGGGCGGGACGACGATCCCGCCCGCGCACGACGTCCCGGAGGAGGAGGCGCTCGCGACGGTCGAGGAGGTGCTCCGCCGCGGCATCACCCACCTCGACACGTCCAACCAGTACGGCGACGGCGAGAGCGAGCGGCGCCTCGGCCTCGGGCTGCGGCGCGCGGGCGGCCTGCCCGACGGCGTCCTCCTCGCGACGAAGGTCGACCCGCTGCCCGGCAGCGACGACTTCTCCGGCGCCCGGGTGCGCCGCTCGGTGCAGGAGAGCCTCGAGCGCCTCGGGCGGGAGCGCTTCGACCTCGTGCACCTGCACGACCCCGAGCGGATCTCCTTCGAGGACGCCACGGCCCCCGGCGGCCCCGTCGAGGCGCTCCTCGCCCTGCGCGAGGAGGGGCTCGTCGGCCACCTCGGCGTCGCCGGCGGGCCCGTGGACCTGCTGCGCCGCTACGTCGCGACGGGCGTCTTCGAGGTCGTCCTCACCCACAACCGGCTCACGCTCGTCGACTCCTCCGCGGAGCCGCTCGTGGAGGACGCCGCGGCCGCGGGCGTCGCCGTCGTCAACGCGGCGCCGTACGGCGGCGGGATGCTCGTGCGGGGCCCCGACGAGGTCCCCACCTACTGCTACCGGCCCGCGGGCGAGGACGTCCTGGCTCGGGTGCGCGAGATGCAGCGGGTCTGCGAGGAGGCCGGCGTCCCCCTCGCGGCCGCCGCCCTCCAGCACTCCCTGCGCGACGAGCGCGTCGCGGCCACCGTCGTCGGGATGTCCGCGCCCGGTCGTGTCGCGCGCACGCTCGAGCTGGCGCGCCACCCGGTCGACGACGCGACGTGGGCGCGCCTGGAGGAGCTCGCCGCACCGGGTCGCGCCGGCGTCGGCCTCTGAGCCGAGCAGTTCGCGTCGACCGCTCGATCACCGCCTCTGCCGCCGTCTGGGATCAGCCCTAGACGGCGGCAGAGACCGGTCGAGGCCCCGGTGGCCCGGAGCTCAGACGTCCGCGCTGCGGCGGCGCCGCACCTGGGCGACCAGCGCGAGCACGACGGCGACGACGAGCAGCGCGTAGATGCCGACGGTGATGGGCGTGGAGACGAGCACCGCCGGGTCGCCCTGGCTGATGGTGAGGCTCCGGCGGAGGTTCTCCTCCGCGAGCGGGCCGAGGATGACGGCGATGAGCACGGGCGCGAGCGGCACGTCGTGGCGGCGCATGACGAAGCCGAGGAGCCCCAGCAGGAGCAGCAGCACGAGGTCGACGACGGAGCCCGCCGAGGCGTAGATGCCCAGCCCCGCGAAGACGGCGATACCGGCGTAGAGGTACTGCCGGGGGATGCGCAGGAGCTGCGCCCACACCGGGGCGAAGGGCAGGTTGAGCACCAGTAGCACGACGAGGCCGATGAAGAGGCTCGCGATGAGCGCCCAGACGAGGTCGCCCGAGCGGGCGAAGAGCAGCGGCCCCGTCTGGAAGCCGAACTGCTGGAAGGCGCCGAGGAGCACGGCGGCCGTGGCGGACGTCGGCAGGCCGAGCGCGAGGAGGGCGCCCATGGCCGTGCCGGCGGTGGCGTTGCCGGCGGCCTCCGGGCCGGCGACGCCGCGGATGGCGCCGCGGCCGAACATCGGGCGCCGGCGCCGGGCGTCGAGCCGCCGCTCGGTGCCGTAGGCCAGGAAGGTCGGCACCTCCGACCCGCCGACGGGGATGACGCCGAAGGGGACGCCGAAGGCCGTGCCGCGCAGCCACGCCGGCAGCGCCTCCCGGAACTCCGCCCGCGAGAGGAAGGGGCGGCCCTTCACCGTGACGAGCCGGTCGCCGCTCTGCCAGCGCGAGCGGGACGCGACGTGGAGCACCTCGCCGAGCGCCAGCAGGCCGACGGTGATGACGACGATGCCGACGCCGTCGAGGAGCTGGGGCACCCCGAGCGTGTAGCGCACCGTCCCCGTCAGGGTGTCGATGCCCATGACGCCGACCGTGAAGCCGATGACGAGCGCCGCCAGCCCCTTGAGCGCCGAGTCGGCGACGACGAAGGCCGTGGCGACGAAGGCGAAGACGGTGAGGGCGAAGAACTCTTCGGGCCCGAAGGCCGAGGCCAGGTCCGCGAAGGCCGGCGCCCCGAAGGCCACGACCGTCGTCGCGATGAGGCCGCCCGTGAAGGCGCCGATGGCCGACGTCGCGAGCGCCTGCGCGGCGCGCCCGTCGAGGGCCATCCGGTGGCCCTCGAACGTCGCGGCGATCGCCGAGGAGTTGCCCGGCGTGTTGAGGAGGATGCCGGTGATCGAGTCGCCGAAGAGCCCGCCGTAGTAGACCCCCGCGAGCATGATGAGCGCGCCGGTCGGGTCGAGGACGAGGGTCACGGGCAGCAGCAGCGCCACCGCCATCGACGAGCCGAGCCCCGGCAGGACGCCGACGGCCGTGCCGAGCACGGCGCCGAGGAAGACCCACAGGATGTTGATCGGCGAGAGCGCGGTCCCGAAGCCGTCCGCGAGGTTCGCGAGGGCGTCCATCAGTCCTCCGTCACGGGCGGGATCACGGGGCCGGTCGCGGGCGGGAGCCCGGTCCGGGTCAGCGGTCGGCGCACGGGCCCGGTCACAGCCCGAGCACCCCGGCGGGCAGGTTGAGGCCGAGGCCCGCCCGGAACGCCAGCTGCACGACGGACGCCACGGCGAGGGCCACGCCGAGGTCGAAGAGACGGCGCCGGCTGCCCAGCGCCTGCGCGGTGCCCCAGAAGAGCCAGGTCCCCGCCAGGAGCCAGCCGAGCGGCACGAGCACCGCGATGAAGACGGCGAAGGTCGCGGCGACGAGCGCGACGGAGCGCCAGTCGGTCGGGGCGGTGGGCCGGTCGTCACCGGTGCCGCCGGGGACGGTGCCGGCGCCCTCGGGGGCGCGACGGGCGACGACGCGCCCCTCCGGGGTCTCCAGCACCACCCCGACCGGGGAGCGCCGGTAGAGCAGCCGGGCCCGCCCGCGCAGGCCGCCCCACAGCGCCCTGCGCACGGCGGCGGGCAGCGCGCGCGGCTCCGCGGGCGCGTCGCCCGCGCGCCGGACGTCCTCGGCGTGGACGAAGTGCTCGCCGGTGTTCACCGCCGTCTCCACCCCCGGCAGGGCGAAGGGCGACAGGCGCGGCGGCCCGGAGGCCACGAGGTCGAGGAGGACGTCGAACGGCCGGGCGGCGACGGCCGCCCGCACGCGCTCGCCGTGGCCGGCCAGGGGCGTGACCACGATGCCCAGCGCCGCGTCGGGGCGCCGCTCGCGGACGACGAGGTGGGCGGCGAGGTCGCGCGCGGTCCAGCCGGCGCAGAGCGTCGGGGCGTCGGGACCGCAGCGGCCCAGCTCCTCGACGAGGACGGCTCGCTCGGAGGCGGAGGGCGTCATGGTCGCCATCGTGCCCCCTGGGACCGACGGCGCCCAGCGGGCGCCGAGGGCGTGAACCTGGTCCGCTGCGCCCGGGTCCTGCGGCTCGACGAGTCGTCGTGGACGCATCCGTGGCCGGGCGGGGTGGGGCGGGGGCGGGAGACGTGCAGGGCACTGGCTACGCCCCCGTGCTGGGGCTGGCGCCCAGCACGGACGCTCGCCTGACGTGCCCTGCACGTCTCCCGCCCCCACCCCTGGCAGGCGTCACCGGGCGCGGTGCTGCGCGTGCGGCTGGCTGGGGGCGTGGCGGCGGGCGGTCGGTGCCCGCGGCCCCGGGAAGCCCGGGACGCCGCTGTCGGTCGCCCGTGAGAACGTGTGCTGCCCAGCCTCGTGGGCCCGCCTGAGAGGACGTCCGTGCCCCGCCGCTCCGCACCGCCTCCCGTCCCGGACCGAGCCGCAGCGCACCCTCCCGGCCCCCAGCCGTCCACTCCGGAGCCGTCCCCTCGCGCCTCCGAGGTCCCGCGCCAGCCCGACCGCCGCCGACGCCCGTCGCGGCCCGCGCGCCCCGCCCACCCTCCGGGCGCCACCCGCCGCGGGGTCCGCGTCGTCGCCCGCGGGGCGCGCGACGAGCCGCGCGTCCTCGGCCTGGCCGTCGCCGTCTCCGCCGTCTACGGCGCCGGGACGGCGGCCGCGGGCTGGCTCCTCGGCCGCACGACCGACGAGGTGCTCGCGCCGCTGTTCGCCGGGGACCCCGGCGTCGACCGCGGCGACGTGCTCCTCGCCGGTCTGGCGCTCGCGGGCGTCGCCGTCGTCACCGCGGTGGCCGTCGCGCTGAGGCGCATGGTCGCCGGCCGGGTCTTCGCCAACCTCCAGGCCCGCTACCGGCGGCGCCTCGCCCACCAGTACCTGCGCCTGCCCATCGCCTGGCACCACCGCCACCCCGCCGGTCAGCTCCTCGCCAACGCGAGCAGCGACGTCGAGGCCAGCTTCACGATCTTCAACCCCCTGCCGATGGCGCTCGGGGTCGTCGTCATGGCCGTCGTGGCCGCCGTCGCCATGGTCGCCGCCGACCCCGTCCTCGCCCTCGTCGGCCTGCTCAGCCTGCCCGCGATGGTCGTCGCGAACATCGCCTACCAGCGCGCCATGTCGCCCCGCGTGGTGCGGGCCCAGGCGCTGCGCGGCGAGGTCTCGGCCATGGCCCACGAGAGCTTCGACGGCGCCGTCGTCGTCAAGACGCTCGGCCGCGAGGGGGCCGAGACCCGCCGCTTCGGCGCCGCCGCCGACCGGCTGCGCGCGGCCAACGTCGACGTCGGGCGCACGCGCGGCGCCTTCGACCCCGCCGTCGAGGCGCTGCCGAGCCTGGCGAGCCTCGCCGTCCTGGCGGTCGGCGCGGTGCGCGCCGCGTCGGGGGACGTCGGCGTCGGCGACGTCTTCACGGTCGTCTACCTGCTCACGGTGCTCGCCTCGCCGGTGCGCGCCTTCGGGTGGGTCCTCGCCGAGCTGCCCCGGGCGGCCGTCGGCTTCGGGCGCGTGCGCACGGTGCTCGACGCCCGCGGCCGCACGACCTGGGGCGAGAGCCCCCTGCCGCGCGGCGGCCTGTCGCTGCAGATGCGCGGGGTCGAGCTGGCGCACGCGCGCGGGGCGGACGAGGACCTCGACGCCGGCGAGGTCGCCGGTACGGCGAGGGGTGCCGGCGCGCCGGAGCCCGCCGACGCCCCCGCGGCCGACGGCGTGCCCGCCCTGCGCGGGGTCGACCTCGACGTCCCCGCCGGGTCGACGACCGCCCTCGTGGGCCCCACCGGCTCCGGCAAGTCCACGCTCGCCTCCCTCGCCGTGCGGCTGCTCGACCCCGACAGCGGGGTCGTGCGCCTGGGCGGCGTCGACGCCCGCGAGCTG
This sequence comes from Pseudokineococcus marinus, assembly GCF_013004605.1. Classification (GTDB taxonomy): domain Bacteria; phylum Actinomycetota; class Actinomycetes; order Actinomycetales; family Quadrisphaeraceae; genus Pseudokineococcus; species Pseudokineococcus marinus. The sequence continues at coordinate 4,531 of NZ_JABEMA010000035.1, read as the reverse complement.
CGCGAGGGCTCCCTGCCGGCCGAGGTCGCCCTCGTGCCCCAGGGCACCTTCGTCTTCGACGACACCGTCCGCGGCAACATCACCCTCGGCGCCGAGGTCGACGAGCAGCGCCTGCGGGACGCGCTCGAGACGTCGCAGGCCGCCGAGTTCGTCGACGCCCTGCCCGAGGGCCTCGAGACCCGCGTGGGGGAGCGCGGCACCTCGCTCTCCGGGGGCCAGCGCCAGCGGCTGGCCCTCGCGCGGGCCCTCGTGCGCGACCCGCGCCTGCTCGTCCTCGACGACGCGACCTCCGCCGTCGACCCGGCCGTGGAGGCCGAGATCCTCAGCGCGCTGCGCCGTCCGCCGGCACCCGGGGCGCCGCGGCCCACCGTCCTGCTCGTGGCCTACCGACGGGCCACCATCGCCCTCGCCGACCGCGTGGCGTGGATGGAGCACGGGCGCGTCGTCGACGAGGGCACGCACGAGGAGCTGCTGGAGCGGCGGCCGGCCTACCGCCACCTCGTCACGGCGTACGAGGAGGCGGCCCTGGCGGCCGACGCCCCGTCCGGCGCCCCGCCCGGGCCCGGTGCCGTCGCCCCGGCGGCCTCGACCTCCGGGGGGCGGCGGTGAGCGCCGCGGGCGCCCCGCCGCCCGCGGGCACGCGCATCGCCCGCGAGGCGGGCGACGGCGTCGTCGCCACGGTGCGGCGCGGTCTCGCGCTGTCCCCGCTCATGCGCCGTGGGCTGATGGGCACCCTCCTGCTCGGCGTCCTCGCGACCGCCGGGCGCGTCGTCGTGCCGCTCGCCACCCAGCGGACGGTCGACGCCGGCATCAACGGCCCCGACGGGCCCGACCCGGGCCTCGTGACGCGCCTCGTGCTCGTCGGCGTGGTCGTCGTCGTCGCGACGGCCTTCGTGTCCTACGTGGTCAACCGGCGCCTGTTCACCGCGACCGAGGCGGGCCTGGCGGAGCTGCGCACCACCGCCTTCCGGCGCGTGCACGACCTGTCGGCCCTCACGCAGTCGTCCGAGCAGCGGGGCTCGCTCGTCTCCCGCGTGACGACGGACGTCGACACGATCTCCCAGTTCCTCCAGTTCGGCGGCCTGCTGCTCGTGCTGTCGGTCGGCCAGGTGCTCGTCGTCTCGGTGATCATCGGCGTGACGTCCTGGCAGCTGCTGCTCGTCGTCGTGGCCTGCTTCGTGCCCGTCGTCCTCTTCGGCCGCTGGATGCAGCCGCGGGTCTCCGCGGCCTACGCCGAGGTCAGGGCCCGGGTGGGGCGCGTCCTCGGCGGCGTGTCGGAGACGGTGGTCGGCGCCGACACCATCCGCGCCTACGGCGCCGAGGCCCGCACGCGGGCCCGTGTGGACGCGGCGGTCGAGGACCAGCGCCGGGCGCAGGTGCGCGCCCAGACGCTCGTCGCGACCTCCTTCTCGACGGCCGTGCTCGGCGCGGGCGTCGTCGTCGCCGCGGTCGTCGTCGTCGGTGCGCTGCTCGGCGTCGACGGCGACCTGACGCTCGGGCAGCTGACGGCCGTGCTGCTCCTCGTGCAGCTGCTCACCGGCCCGGTCCAGAGCCTCACCGAGGTCCTCAACGAGCTGCAGAACGCCGTCGCCGGCTGGCGGCGCGTGCTGGCGCTCCTCGACACGCCGGTCGACCTGGCCGACCCGGGCGAGGACGGCCGCGACCTGCCCGACGGGCCGCTCGACCTGCGCGTCGAGGGCGTCGGGTACGCCTACCCGGGCGGACGCCCGGCCCTGTCCGACGTCGACCTGGCCGTGCCGGCGGGCACGCGCGTGGCGGTCGTGGGGCGCACCGGCTCGGGAAAGACGACGCTCGCCCGCCTGCTCACGCGCCTGCAGGACCCGGTGAGCGGGCGCGTCGTCCTCGGCGGCGAGGACCTGCGGCGGGTCCGCGCGGCCAGCCTGCGCCGCCGCGTCGCCATGGTCCCGCAGGAGGGCTTCCTCTTCGAGGGGACCGTCGCCGACAACGTCGCGATGGGCCGCGAGGGCAGCACGGGCGAGGACGTGCGCCGGGTCGTCGAGGAGCTCGGGCTCGGGCCGTGGGTCGACGGGCTGCCCGACGGCCTCGGCACGCGCGTCGGCCAGCGGGGCGAGGCGCTGTCGGCGGGGGAGCGCCAGCTCGTGGCCCTGGCGCGCGCCCGCCTGGCCGACCCCGACGTGCTCGTCCTCGACGAGGCGACCTCCGCCGTCGACCCCGCGCTCGACGTCGCCATCGGCGCGGCCCTCGAGCGGCTCATGGCCGGGCGGACCTCCGTGACGATCGCCCACCGGATGTCGACGGCCGAGCGGGCCGACCTCGTCGTCGTCGTCTCCGGCGGGCGGGTCACCGAGACCGGCCGGCACGCCGACCTCGTCGACGCGGGCGGTCACTACGCCGAGCTGCACCGCGCGTGGGCCGCCCAGCTCTCCCCGGCGGGCGGCTGAGGCCGTCGGCCGGCGACGACGACGGCCGGCGACGACGACGACGGCGGGCGACGGCGGCGGGGGCGGGGTCGGGCGCGGTGGGAGGATCGGCGCGTGAGCGCACCGACCTCCTCCGGCACCGACCTCGACCCCGCGGTGGCCGCCCGCCTGCGGCGCACGCCCGACGGCCTGGTGGCCGCGGTGGTCCAGCAGCACGACACCGGCGAGGTGCTCATGCTCGGCTGGATGGACGACCGGGCCCTCGCGCTCACCCTCAGCACGGGCCGCGCCACCTACTGGAGCCGCAGCCGCCAGGAGCTGTGGCGCAAGGGGGACACCTCCGGGCACGTGCAGCACGTGCGCTCGGTCGCGCTGGACTGCGACGGCGACGCCCTGCTCGTGCGCGTCGACCAGACGGGCCCGGCGTGCCACACCGGCACCCGCACCTGCTTCGACGGCCGCGACCTCGGTGCCCGCGACGTCGTCGCCGAAGGGACCACCAGCGGTGCGGGCGGCATCACGGGCGGCGCCACGGGCGGTGGCGGGGCGTGAGCGCGGGACCCGACGGGCGCCTCGGGGCGACGTGGCCGTCGCTCGACGTCTTCCGCGAGCTGGCCCGCGACCGACGGGTCGTGCCGGTCGTGCGCCGCGTGCTCGCCGACGGCGAGACGCCCGTGGGCCTCTACCGCAAGCTGTCGGGCGACGCGCCGGGCTCCTTCCTCCTCGAGTCCGCCGAGGGCGGGCGTTGGTCGCGCTGGTCGATCGTCGGCGCGCGCTCCGGGGCGATGCTGCTGGGCGGCGACGGCGCCTCGCAGTGGGTCGGCGAGCCCCCCGCGGGCGTGCCGACGTCGGGGGAGCCGACGGAGGTGCTCGCGGCCGTCATGGACGCCCTGCACACCCCGCGCCTGCCCGGCCTCCCACCGCTGACCGGCGGCATGGTCGGCGTCCTCGGGTACGACGTCGTCCGCGCCTGGGAACGGCTGCCGGTGCGCTCGCCCGACGAGCTCGGCGCGCCGCCGGTGATGATGGCGCTCGCCACGGACGTCGCCGTGCTCGACCACAGCGACGGCACGCTGCTGCTCGTCGCCAACGCGGTGAACCACGACGGGACCGACGAGCGCGTCGACGAGGCCTGGGGCGACGCCGTCGCGCGGCTCGACCGCATGGTCGCCGAGCTGGCCGCACCCGCGCCGTCCACGGTCGCCGTCCACGACGGCGGCGGGGGCGAGCCGCCCGCGCCGCGGGAGCGCACGCGCCGGGAGGACTACCTCGAGGCCGTGCGGCGCGGCAAGGAGGCCATCGTCGACGGCGAGGTCTTCCAGGTCGTCCTCTCCCAGCGCTTCGAGCTGGACTGCCCGGCCGACGCGCTCGACGTCTACCGCTGCCTGCGGGCGTCCAACCCGAGCCCGTACATGTACCTCTTCCGCGGGCAGCGCCCCGACGGCAGCCGCGTCGACGTCGTCGGCTCGAGCCCCGAGGCGCTCGTCAAGGTCGAGGCGGGCCGGGTGCTGGCGCACCCCATCGCGGGCACGCGCCCGCGCGGCGCCAAGCCCGAGGACGACGTCCGCCTCGCGGAGGAGCTGCTCGACGACGCCAAGGAGCGCTCCGAGCACCTCATGCTCGTCGACCTCGCCCGGAACGACCTCGCGAGGGTCTGCGAGCCGGGGACCGTCGACGTCGTCGAGTTCATGGCGGTCGAGCGCTACAGCCACGTCATGCACCTCGTCTCGACGGTGCTCGGCGACGTGCGCCCCGGGACGGCGGCGATGGCCGTGCTCCGTGCGGCCTTCCCGGCGGGGACGCTGTCCGGCGCGCCGAAGCCGCGGGCCATGGAGCTCATCGACGCGCTCGAGCCGGTGCGGCGCGGCGTCTACGGCGGTGTCGTGGGCTACCTCGACTTCGCGGGCGACCTGGACATGGCCATCGCCATCCGCACGGCCGTCCTGTCCGACGGAAGGGCGCACGTGCAGGCGGGCGCCGGCGTCGTCGCGGACTCGGTCCCGGAGCTCGAGGACGCCGAGTGCCGGGCCAAGGCGGCGGCCGTGCTCCGCGCCGTGGCAGCGGCGACCACGCTGCGACCGCCGGCGCCGGCCGGCGGCCCCCGGTGAGCCCGGCCGGCCGGGGCGCCC
>NZ_JABEMA010000349.1 GCF_013004605.1 Pseudokineococcus marinus | reverse complement strand
CACCCCGGCGTCGGCGAGCGCGGCGCGGGCGCCCGCGAGCAGGCCGCCCATGACCTGCTCGTGCCACGACGCCGCGACGAGACCGACGCGCAGGCGCGCCGCCCCCTCCAGCGACGGCGTCGGCGACCCCTCGCCGCTCACCGGGCCACCCCCGTGCCGGTCGCGCCGGCCCCGTGGGGCCCGTCCGTGGCCGACAGGGGCAGCAGGTGCCCCATCCGGTCCCGCTTGACCTCCAGGTAGCGGCGCGACTCCGGCACCGCCGCCACCACGAGGGGCTCCCTGCCGCTGACGACGACGCCGTGCTCGGCCACGCCCTCCTCCTTCTCCGGGTTGTTGGTGAGCAGCCGCGCGCTGCGCACGCCCAGCGCGCGCAGCACCGCCGCCGCCGCGCCGTACTCGCGCGCGTCGACGGGCAGGCCGAGGCGCTCGTTCGCCTCGACCGTGTCCGCGCCGCGGTCCTGCTCGGCGTAGGCGGCCATCTTGGCGGCCAGCCCGATGCCACGGCCCTCGTGGCCGCGGACGTAGACGACCACGCCGGCGCCCGCCGCGGCCACCGCCGCCAGGGACGCGCGCAGCTGCGGCCCGCAGTCGCACTTCAGCGACCCGAGCGCGTCGCCGGTGAGGCACTCCGAGTGCACGCGCACGAGCACGTCCTCCGCGGGCAGCTCGGCCCCCTCGGGCACCAGCGCGAGGTGCTCGGTGCCGGTCGCCGGCTCGGTGAACGCGTGGGCGGTGAAGCGCCCCGCCGCCGTCGGCAGCGAGGCGACCGCCCCGGCGACGACGCGCCCGCGCTCCGCGGGCGCCGCCTGCGGTGCGCCCGTGGCGTGCAGGTGCGCCGCCAGCTGGGCGATCGACACGAGCGGCAGCCCGTGCGCGTCGGCGAAGGCGCGGCACCCGTCGCGCCGCAGCATGCCGCCCTCGGGGTCGGCGTCGTCGACGAGCTCGGCGATGAGCGCCGCCGGCCGCAGCCCGGCCAGGCGGCACAGGTCGACGGCGGCCTCGGTGTGGCCCGGCCGCTCGCGGACGCCGCCGCCGGCGGCCCGCAGCGGCAGCACGTGCCCCGGCCGCCGCAGGTCGTCCGGCGCGGACGCCGGGTCGGCGAGCGCCCGCAGCGTGCGGGCGCGGTCGGCGGCGCTGATGCCCGTCGTCGTCCCGACCACCGCGTCGACGGTGATCGTGTAGGCCGTCCCGTGCGCGTCGCCCCGGTTGCGCCGCGACCCCGCACCCATGAGCGGCAGCTCGAGCCGGTCGGCGTCCTCGGCCGCGAGCGGCGCGCACAGCAGCCCGCTGGTCCAGCGGACGACGAAGGCGACGGTGGCCGGCTCCGCCAGCTCGGCCGCGAGCACGAGGTCGCCCTCGTCCTCCCGGTCGGCGCCGTCGAGGACGACGACGGGACGCCCCGCGGCGAGCGCCGCGAGCGCGTCCTCCAGCGGGTCCAGCGCCACGCCCGAGTCGCCGTCGACGGCCGGCGCCGCGAGCGGCTGGTCGACGTCCTCCCCGTCGCGAGGAGGGACCACCGACGGCGCGCCCGTGGTCGCGCTCACCGGGGCCCGCCGGGGAGCGCGCCGGAGGCCAGCAGCCGCTCGACGTGCTTGGCGAGGACGTCGACCTCGAGGTTGACCGGGTCGCCGACCCGCCGCTCGCCGAGCGTCGTCGCGGCGAGGGTCGTCGGGATGAGCCCGACCTCGAGCCACGAGCGCTCGCCCTGCAGGTCGAGGCCGCCGGGCCCCTCGGCCGGGCCGTCGTCCCCGACGGCCGTGACCGTCAGCGAGACGCCGTCGACGGTGATGGAGCCCTTCTCCGCGACGTAGCGCGCCAGGTCGGTCGGCACCGACACGCGCACCGTCTCCCAGCGCTCGAACGGGGTGCGCGCCACGACGTGGCCGACCCCGTCGACGTGCCCCTGCACGACGTGGCCGCCGAGGCGGGCGTCGGCGCGCAGGGCCCGCTCGAGGTTCACCGGGTCCCCCGGCGAGCGCGTGCCCAGGCTCGTGCGACGCAGCGTCTCGCCCATGACGTCGACGGCGAAGACGCCGTCCTCCGGCTCCCCCGTGACGGTCAGGCACACGCCGTCGACGGCGATCGAGTCGCCCTCGCGCGCGTCGCCCACCACGAGCGGACCCCTCACGCTCAGCCGCGCGTCGTCGCCCGCCACCTCGATCGCGACGACCTCGCCGCGCTCCTCCACGATGCCCGTGAACACCCGCTCCTCCTCCTGGCGCCGTCAGCCGACGGGCCGGGGCGACGGCGACCGGCGCGGGATCGCGGGAGGACGTGCGGGGGCAGCTCCGCCGTCGCCGGCGGTCGGTGGGAGGGGTGCGCGGACGACGCCGACCGGCGCGGGGGTGCCCGCGGCGGACGACGGCGCTGCGCGCCCCCGGGCCACCGCGTGCTGCCTCCCCTCCGGACTCTCACCGTCGGTCCCGGACTTCCACCGGGTCGGCCGCGCCGACCGACCGCGCCTGGAGGGCGCGGGGCCACCGCGGTTCGCGGACTGTCACCGCCGGTTCGGACTTGCACCGACCCCGGGAGCACGCGCTGGACGGGGCGCTGGCCACGTCGAGCGCCCCCATGGTGCCACTCCCGGGCCCGAGCACGCCCACCGGCGACCCGCGCGGGTGACGGAGCGGCGTCGCTCGCTCCTCTCGGACCACCCCGTGGCCGGGCCCGCAGGACACGCGGAGCCTTCGAGGGTCGGTCGGCGCGCACGGCCGGGTCCGCGTCCGGCGGCGCGGCGCTCCGGGCACTGGCTCGGCGCGCTGCTGCCACCCCGCGATCGGTGCGGGGCGCCGGCCTGACGTGCCTCTCCGCGCCACCCCGCCGGACGCTCGAGCGAGACCTCGCCCGACGCGCCGGAGCCCGACCTGTCTCCGGGCGCCCGAGAACGAGGGCGGGAGCCCGCGGCTGAGCACGAGCGTCCGGGGCGGTGCGCGCGGAGA